>CAIVGO010000385.1 GCA_903905445.1 uncultured Bacteroidota bacterium | reverse complement strand
TTTTGCCGGCATTGGTCTGAATAGACGTAATAGGCAGGGAGTTCGACAATTGCACATTCAGTAGTACATCGTTGGTTTTTTTGATGTATGCATCCACAATCAGGGTAGCGCGGCCTTTAAAGAGGGCCAGGTCCAGTCCTATGTTCGATTGTGCGGTGGTTTCCCAGCGCAAATCGGGGTTGCCGTAGGTTGTTTGTACCGAAGCCGGACCCGAAAGCGGGCTGGTGAGTGTACGGCGGTAATAATTGACTAAGCCATAGCGGGCATAATTAGGAATGCCTTCCTGGTTGCCATTTTTACCCCAGCCTGCGCGCAATTTCATATCATAAATGAAATCCAGGTTTTCCATAAACGGCTCGGCAGAGATACGCCAACCGGCGGAAAAGGAGGGCATGGTACCCCAGTGTTGAGCCAATTTGGAGGAGCCATCGCGGCGTAAAGTAGCGGTAAACAGGTATTTGCTTTCAAAATCGTAGGTAAGGCGGCCAAAGAAAGAAGCCAATGCCCAGGCTTCCTTGTTGGTGCTTGCCGAAATACTGTTGGCCGCATTGAGCGTTGTTACACTTACATCGGCCGGGAAGTCATTGCCTTGTATATAGGCATCGCTCCAGCTGAAGCGTTGGATACTGCTACCGCCGAGCAAGCCGACATTGTGTTGTCCGAAGCTATGTTGATAGTTCAAAGTGTTTTCCCAGAGCCAGGTGCGGGAATTGGTTCTGCTTGCCCGACCGATCCCGTTTTGATCGCGGCCGTAGTTGGTTTTAAACGGATCGAGGTAATAATCCCACTGGCGGTTGCTCAGGTCAATACCGAAGTTGGTTTTGGCGCTCAAGCCTTCCAAAATAGTTGCTTGCAGGTTAAAATTGCCCAGCAAACGGTTGTCTTTTTGTTCCTGATCGGGGCCTTCCATATATGCCACCGGGTTTTCCCAGGATGGCTGAAACGGGTTGGGATCGTATTGTCCACTGCCATCGTTTTTATAAATCTTCAAGAACGGCGGGGTATTGAGGGCGCTCATAATGACGCCGCCCCGGCCCGAACTGGCATTGTCGGGGGTATCTTTTGTTCTGGAGCTCAAAAAATTGAGGTTAACGCCTGCTTTCAACCATGATTTTAATTGGTTGTCGAGGTTGATCCGTACCGAATACCGATCAAAACGGGCGGGCCGTACAATACCGGTATTGTTCAGATAACTCAGGGAAACCAAGTGGCGGGCTTTTTCCGTACCACCCGAAAACCCAAGTTGGTAACTTTGGTTGAGTCCGGTGCCAAACACCTCGTCGCTCCAATTGGTATAGGAAGTTGCGGCAGGATCAAGGCTGCCTGGAATAATTTCTTCGATCAGGTTGCGGTACGCTTTGGTGCTCAATACTTCCACGGGTTTGCGCAGGCGGGAAACACCGGAATAAGCATTGAACCGGATGACGGGGGTGTTTTCTTTGCCGCGTTTGGTGGTTATCAATACAACCCCGTTGGCAGCGCGGGCACCATAAATAGCCGCAGAGGCCGCATCTTTTAATACGCTCAGCGACTCGATATCGCTGGGGTTCAATCCACGAATATCGGTCGTGGGGACACCATCTACTACATACAAGGGCTCGTTGCCAGCCAAAACAGAGGTTGCGCCGCGCACGCGCACGGAAATATCGCCCCCGGGTTTGCCGGAAGGCTGCACCACTTGTACCCCAGCGGCTTTCCCTTGCAAGGCTTCTGCGGCAGAAACCATTGGACGGTTTTTGATGGCCGACTCATCGACCACGACCACCGCACTGGTAAGGTCTTTTTTCTTTTGAGTGCCGTATCCAATCACCACCACGCCTTCGAGGGTGGTAGGGGTTTCATTCAAAACCACCATCAAGGGCTGACCTTCCGTGATGGTTACTTCTTTGGTGTCAAAACCAAGATAGGTAAAAATAAGGGCGCCTGATCGAGCAGAAACGCTAAAATTGCCTTGCAGATCGGTGGTAGCGCCGGTAGTGGCACCTTTTACAAAAACAGAGACACCGGGGAGGCCTGCTCCGCTTGCGTCGGTTACCTTACCGGTGGTTTGCGCCGACACCGTCCAGCAAGTGCAGATTAAAAGCAAAATGGTTATTATTCTGGTCATGTTCTTACGTCAATTTGTGAATGGAGTTTGGGGTAGAAAGGAATGGAAGGGGGTTGACGGCTTGGGAACATTTGCCACAAAACACTGAAAAACAGCATTTTGCAGCAAAAACCCAAACCGCCGAAACCCCCAAATCACCAAATTAAAAAAGTACTAACTTAATTTCTTACCAATACTACCGACCATGCCGCAGAACCGTCTTTTGCAGCAGAAATATCAACAGAAACAACCATCGTTTCTTTACCGGAAGCTTCTTTGATGTAACTCATTACTTCGTAGCGGTTGGTCGTTGCGCCGCCATTCGGTGGGTTGGCGCTGCTGCCGTTTTCACCACCATAATAACCTTTGTAGAAGCCCAGGAAGGCTGCGCCGGAAGCGCCATTGGTCAGGGTAATAATCGGGCGATCCGTACCACTTGCTGGGGTGAATGTGAAGGAGTGGGTGGCAGAACCAAATGCTGCACCATTACCGCTTGCTGCTACCTGTGCATCAGACCAGCAACCGTTTGGTGTGCCCATGTAACCATCATTGCGGGCATCGCCGTTGGTTTTATATTGGTATACACCGCCTGCGCTGAAAATAAACTCGTCATTGGTGATGCACGACCAGTCGTCGGTGCCGCTGGAAGAACCATCCAAGAAGTTTAGGGGCGTGTTCCACCAGGAGCTGTTGCCAAGGCCTGGACCTACAAAAATAGACAATGCTTCTTTGCGTACTTGCCATGCGCCACCAATCAGGTTGGCTTCGGTCATGGGGCCTGCGCTCAAGGTAAATTCTTGTTCAGCGGTACCTGTTCCAGCGGTGTTGGTCGCGGTCAATTTTACTTTATAAATACCTGGTGCGCCATACGTGTGGCTTGGAGATTCTTGGCTGGAAGTAGCGCCATCGCCAAAATCCCAGCTGTAGCTGGCAGCATTTTTAGAGGTATTGGTAAACGAGATACTCAAGGCATCCACCACCGCAGAGAAGCCAGCGATTGGTTTTGGAGAAGGCTGTGCCGGTTCGTCGGCTGGATTGTCGTAGTGTACCAGGGTAATACGCCAGTAAGCATCATCTGTGCCGCTGGTGTTGTTTTGGAATTTCCACTCAGATTGCAGA
>CAIVGO010000384.1 GCA_903905445.1 uncultured Bacteroidota bacterium | reverse complement strand
GGTACCATTAGTATTCGGGAAAAGGCGCGTAATGCCTTGGAATTGAGCGATATATTCTTGAATGAATTGATTTGGCGTGATTTTTACAGCCAAATTTTAGGGCATTTTCCGCAAGTGGCTGATCGGGCTTTTAAGCCACAATATGATCGTATCCCCTGGCGCAACGACCCCGATGGATTTGAAAAATGGTGTCAAGGTAAAACAGGGTATCCTTTGGTAGATGCCGGCATGCGGGAATTGAACGCGACCGGATTTATGCACAACCGGGTACGTATGATCACGGCGAGTTTTTTAACCAAACACTTGCTCATCGACTGGCGCTTGGGTGCCCAATATTTTGCCCAAAAATTACTGGATTTTGATCTGGCAAGTAATTCTGGCGGCTGGCAATGGGCAGCAGGTTGTGGTACCGATGCGGCGCCGTACTTTCGGATATTTAACCCGACCGAGCAGCTGAAAAAATTTGATCCTGCCTACGCGTACATCCGCCATGGGTGCCGGAGTTTGGTACCCCGATGTACCCTAAGCCGATGGTAGAACACAGTTTTGCCCGGCAACGCTGCCTGGAAACGTATAAGAAGGCCCTAGAGGTGATCTGAGGCCTCCTTTAGTCCCGTATAAATGCGTAAATATTATTGACGGGGCGACTTTTTCAGTCACCCCGCCAATAATATTTACACGCTATCACAAATGCTTGATCTACAAATATTCGATCTACAAATATTCGACCTCTAGCGAGGTCGTGCGTGGGTTCGGACATTGTATCTTTTCTACAAATGTTCGACCTCTAGCGAGGTCGTGCGTGGGTTCGGACATTGTTCTTTTCTACAAATATTCGACCTCTAGCGAGGTCGTCGCGTTGCATAATGATTCTTTGTTATAAAACGATATTCTTCAAAAGATTTTTGGAATCCTAAAGGCAAGGTACCGACCTCCTTGGAGGTCAAATATTTATAGCAACGCCAAATGGTATTTTTTCCGCACGACCTCGCTAGAGGTCTAATATCTTACACAGCTGTTTCCGCTTTGCCGGATGTTCGTGATAATACATAAAAATCCCGAATTTTAGGTTTCACCAAAATTCGGGATTTTTATATATAGTGCAGGTTTCGGTTTTTTACCGAACGATGGTTACATCGCCTTTGTACAATTCAATTACACCGTCAATAAATTCCACTTCGGCATACCAGACAAACACGCCTGGTGTGGTGGTTTGTCCTTTGACGCGGCCATCCCAGCCCAAATTGTCGTCGTTGGGCAGGAAATTATCGAGGGTAAACACCGCATCGCCCCAGCGATCAAAAATCTGGAAGGAACGAATGTTTTTTACGGTACCTTCTTTTGCAAAAATACTGAACTTGTTGTTTTGGCCATCCAAATCGGGCGTAAATACGTTTGGAACGTACACATATTTCCTTCTGTTGACGGTAACCACCATTTTATCATCGTCGCTACAACCATTGGTTGCAGTCACTTTGATGGAATAGGTGGTGGAAATAAAGGGCGTAACTACTTGTTCGAGGCAACTTACACAGTCCGGATTTACAAACGAAGGCGTCCAGGTTACCGACAAAATGCTATCGATGGGCACATTGACGATGGCCTTCAGCATGGTGGAGTCGCCCAGGTCAAGGATTTGGTTGTTGCCCAAATCGACGGTCACCTGAACGGCGGGATTGACGATAATGACTTCCGTTTGTTGACAATCATTGGCATCGTACGTGGTTACCACATATTGACCAGCCTTTAAGCCCATAAAGGCATTGGATGTCTGGAACTTGATATTATCGAAAGTATAGCGGTAAGGCGGCACCCCGCCCGTTGCTTCTACATAAATACTGCCATTATTTTGACCAAAACAGGTCAGGTCATTCACCCGGAAGGTAAAGCTGAGTGCGGTAGGTTCGGTTAGGGTGATGTTGGCGGTATTGGTACACTGGTTGGCATCGGTCACTGTAACGGCGTAAGTACCCGCTCCTAAGTTATTGGCTTGTGCACCCACTGCGCTGTTCGACCAAACATAACTGAACGGTTGTTTGCCGCCGGTTGCAATGGCGCGTGCACTTCCGTCTGTTTCGCCTTGACAACTTACTGCAAATCCGGTAAAGTTGGACACCAATTCGGTCGTCAGGGCTGGAGGAAACAACTGCACAATGGTTGCTTGCCCCGTGGTGCTGAATCCATTTGCCGAACTTACTACGATTGTATAATTTCCTGGGCTTAAACTGTCAATATCAATCGGCAGGTTGACTGCGCCCAGGGATCCCGTTTTTACTGGATTACCATTAAATGCCAAGGTGTAGGTAAAGGGCACTTCACCCAAAGTGGGTGTGATGGTCAAAGTACCCGTGGTAGATCCGCAAGGAATGGTAGAGCCAAGTACACTGGCGCTCACCCCGCAACTGGATGCCGGGCGCAAGGTGGTTACGGCAGTAATGGTACTGTCACAACCGAATTGATTGGGCAAAACGGTAACAATCGTACCCACTTCCAAAGGATCGCAAGTGGTGTATTCGAGCAAGGTAGCGCTGCTCGGCAACAAGGCAACCGTTTCTGTTACCGTGCTGTCGCAACCAAACTGATTTGGGAAGATAGATACAAACACGCCCGCTTCTGCTGGAACACAGGTGGTTGATTGCAGCGCGGTAGCACTTTCGGGCAACAAGGACACCGTTGTTATTACGACACTATCGCAACCTGCTGCGGTGAGTAGGGTTTTCGGAAAAACACCGACTGCTGCCGGATCACAATTGGCCGCTGTCAAATAGGTGGTATCGAGGTGGAAAAATGCAATGGTGGTAATTACCGTACTGTCACAACCGAATTGATTGGTCAGGTTTTTTGTGAAAACACCTACTTCTGATGGATTGCAACTAGACCCTGAAAGCAAGGTTGTATTGCTCGGTAAGAGGTTTACGGTGGTAATCACGACACTGTCACAGCCCGCTGCGGTGAGCAGGGTTACCGGGAAAACGCCTACTCCAGCCGGATC
>CAIVGO010000383.1 GCA_903905445.1 uncultured Bacteroidota bacterium | reverse complement strand
GCAGTTCGCAGAAGTAAAAAACGACAACGATCCCCCTGGATGTGCGTTGCCTGTCGCCAGGATTATACTGGGTAAGTTTGTGGCAGTCAAACAAACTTCAGGGAAGAACCCGTTTTATCAAAAAGTAGGTTCAAAACGTTCAAAACCAACTACCAATGCAAAAAACACCTTGTTTTACAGCGATACTCTTCTTGATTACTGCGGGATTGGCTGCGCAAAACCCAGCCGGTTATTTATTGAATTACAGCTCTTTTTTCGGAGGAAATCATTTTGAGCAGGCACGCGACCTGGCAGTCGATCAAGACGGATTTGTGTACATTACCGGTGGAACCTCTTCCCCGAATTTTCCGACTACACCTGGCGCTTACAATCAAGTGTATAACAATGCCGGAGGTCCGACCGTTGGAAGTTGGGGGCCGATGATGGTGTTCGTCTCCAAGTTTTCGCCGACGGGCCAACTCGTCTGGTCGACCCTCCTGGGTGGGCCGAATTATGACCGCGCCTACGCCATTGAGGTGGATAAAGACGGTTATGTGTACGTGGGCGGCCGCGCGGGTGCCGATTTTCCGACCACCACCGGCGTTGTCCAGCAGCAGTTTAAGCAACAAGGCGGAATCAATAATTTATACGGCCACCAAAATGGGTTTATTGCTAAAATTGCACCCGATGGCAGCCATTTAATTTGGTCAACCTACTATGGTTCAGATAGTTATGGCTTTTTTCGGGACATTGACATCGATGACGACGGGTATGTATACGGTGTCCTCAATGCCGTTAAAACACCGCCCGTGGGCATTTCTCCAAATGGTTTTGATCCAACGCACAACGGAAATTACGATATCGTAGCCGTTAAGTTCAGTCCGGACGCCACGGCGGTAGAATGGGCCACTTTTTTAGGTGGTGCTGGCGACGACCAGGGAGGCCCAACCATTCGGGTAGGTCCGGATAAAAGTGTCTATGTAGCGGGCAGTACCCAATCGGCCAACTACCCATTGACCACCAACGCCATTCAAACCCAACGCAAGGGAACAGACGATATGTATGTGAGCCGCATAGCCCCCGATGGCAGCGGGTTGATTTATTCCACCTATTTCGGGGGAAGTGGCAACGAGTTTTCTGAAACACATTGTCTGTTTGTAGATCATTTAGGTCAGGCTTATGTAGCCTGCGGCACCGGATCGAATGATATTCCGACCACGCCTGGTGTACTAAAAGCCCAACGCTCCGGGACAGATATAGATGGTTTGTTTTTTAAATTGTCTACCGATGGCTCGCAACTGCTGGCTTGTACTTATTTTGGAGGCCTGGGCAACGATTCGCCTGAAGGCTTGTATGTTGATTCCATGCAGCAACTTTATGTCGGCGGCGGATCGGTTTCCGATGACCTTCCCGTAACGCCAGGTGCATTCCAGACCCAACGCCAGGGTGGCTCGGATGGATTTGTGGTAAAACTGGATACCGCATTTTCTACTGCCCTTTTCTGCACCTACTTCGGCGGTAGTAAAAACGAGTCCGTGCGCGCATTTCACCTCGGCAGTGATGGGACCATCTGCCTTTCCGGTCAAACTTTGTCCACAAATTTGCCCCACACAACCAACGCTTTCCAGACCATTCATGGCAGCCCGAACAACAACCGGGAAGACAGTTATCTGGCTATGTTTGGCTTATCTGCCCTTTCGGGAACCTCTGCCGCAGATTCGGAACCAAATGTACAAGTCTATCCGAACCCGGCTACAACGCAGTTGCTCATCGACCCCGCAGGGGCAAGGATCCAATATTTCGAATTACTGGATGGCTATGGTCGATTGCTGAAACGGTTTGAAGATCCCGGCAATAGCATGGACGTTCAAAGTCTGCCTTCCGGCCTGTATTGGATTAGAATTAGTTTGGAGGGCAGCGGCTTCATGGTTAAAAAGTGGGTTAAAGCGTAGACAACTACTATAAATCGCACGGCTGTACAGCGGCTGTGCTCTTTGAGTAGAACGCCTGCTGCGGCGGATAAATGACTGATTTGAATTTTTTATACAAATTCGGAATTGGATTCCGAATTTGTATAATTTCATTTTGCCTTGGGATGACGCAGCAGCAGCGGTGGCAGATTGAGCGGTTTAGAAACGGCAGGCGTCGAAAAAAAATTCAGCTTTTTTAACACAAATTATTTTAATAGTATGTATTTTTGTGGCATCTAATTCAATTTTAAAACAAAAAATTATGGGCGCCTATCTACACATCGGATTTGTAGCAAAAGCAACAACCGAACTACCTGCAGGAATTTCCAAGGGCAAATTGCTCGAAGAAATTGAAGATTATTATCCCAACACGGCCTTCGATTGCTCTGAATCGGATGGCGAAATCACGTTCACCCTAAAATCGGAAGTGGTCCAAGCGGAATTACTACCTTTTGTCCGGCAAGTTTACGAAGATTTTCATGGCGACCCCGAGAGAGGAAGGCTTAAAACAGCACTTGACTTCATTGGGAAGTGTGCAGGGGAATCTGATTGGCTTGAGCAGGCGGAAGAAGCCGAATTGTACGATTTTTCGCCCGATGACTACGATGTGCATGACGATTTTGAAATCGACGGAAAAAGAATTCGACTGTATACTACCGTTGTAGCCCTGGGCTCGGAAGGGAAATTTTTGATGGAGGAGTGCGGAAAAACGCTTCAATTCATGGAAACTTGTGCGCAGCGCGCCTATACTGAATTTCAACTCGGAATGGCTTTTCGGGTGTTTGTGCTTTAATGTAGCAGACCGGGGCGAAAAAATGTCTGACTTGAGATTTTTTTATACAAATTCGGAATTGAATTCCGAATTTGTATAATTTTGTTCAAAATTTACCGACATGATTGCCCGTACTTTATTGGTCAAAGCCGCTGAGCTTTTGGAAAAATATCCCATCGTCGCCATCACCGGACCGCGTCAATCGGGCAAGACGACGCTTGCTCAACAATTGCGCCCGGCTTACAAATACATCAACCTTGAATTGGAAGAAAACCGTGCGTTTGCCGATACCGACCCGCACGGTTTTTTGCAGTTTAACCGCGATGGAGTGATCCTAGATGAGGCGCAATTTGTGCCGTCATTGTTCCCCTATTTAAAACATTATACCGACCAACGCGGGCAGGCGGGCGAGTATATTTTAACCGGTTCGCAGCAATTTTTGTTGCTCGAAAACATCACGCAATCTTTGGCTGGTCGGGTTGGGATGCTGCAATTGCTGCCTTTTTCGATGTCGGAACTGCGCTCGACTGGCTTCTTACCCAAGTCGCCAGAGGAGCTGATCTTCATGGGCGGTTACCCGCGCTTATATGATAAAGGAATTGCGCCGACGGATTTTTACCCAAATTATATACGTACTTATGTCGAACGCGACGTTCGGCAGGTGCTGAAGGTGGGCGATTTGCGGTTGTTCCGCCAATTCCTGACGGCCTGTGCGGGCCGAGTCGGTCAGCGGGTAAATTTTTTGGAAATGGGGAATATTTTGGGCATTGATTCCAAAACCGTCAAGTCATGGATGGGTATTTTAGAAACGAGTTATATCGTTGTATTGTTACCACCCTATCACCGCAATTTCGACAAACGCATCATCAAATCTCCGAAACTATATTTTTACGACACGGGCCTCGCCTGTTCGCTGTTGAATATCAACCAGGCCAATCAATTGGAATCGCATTTTGCAAAGGGTGCTCTGTTTGAAAACCTCATCGTGGCCGAACTCCTCAAAGCGCGGCTGAATATTGGCCAAAACCCCGCGTTTTATTTCTATTTAGACAACAACCAGCGGGAAATAGACCTGATTTCGGAGCAAAATGGCGGGCTCCGCGCCATCGAAATCAAAGCAGGAAAAACCATCGCGGGTAGTTTTACCCGTAATTTACTTGCTTTTCAAAAAATAGCCGCTGCCGAAACCCCGCAGATTTATCTAGTTTTCGGAGGCGAAGAAGGCCAAAACCGGAGTGATATGCGCATTTTGCCGTGGTATGAAGCAGCAGCAGCGGTGGCAGATTGAGCGGTTTGGAACCAGCAGACATCGAAAAAAAATTCAGTTTTTTTTAACACAAATTATTCTAAAAGTATGTATTTTTGTGGCATATAACTCAATTTTAAAACAAAAAATTATGGGCGCCTATCTACACATCGGCTTTGTAGCAAAAGCAATAACGATGATTGAATCATTTACGAGCAAATGTTGTTACATTTGTAAGTAAAAAAATCTTATTATCGAATGGAGGCCTTAGCAAGACCGTTGTCAAATCTTCAACTTGAACTACTCAAAACCTTTTCCCATCATTTGAGCGATCAAGACCTTTTACAAGTAAAGACCTTCTAGCTGCCTTTTTTGCAGAAAAGTCAATTGAATCGGCCAATAAAGTGTGGGATGAAGAAGGTTGGAATCCTGATAAAGTTGACCAGCTCTTGAATACTAAACTCAGGACGCCTTACCAGCAAAAATGATTGGGATACCATTCCCCAAAGTTGAAGTATTGGGCCTGGAAGCATTCAAAATTAAATTAATAAAACAAGGAAGCACCTAACCATCAAGCCCTTTCCAATAAATACGATTTTGCAGTATTTGTACCCGAGCATAAGCACTTCCTTTATCGTAAATCTTCAGGTTCACCAGAAAAAGTAAAAAACTAAGTACGTTTTCGTCTATTTCATCAGCAAGCCATTGGTCGAAACCTGTTCCCACCGTAAAAGTGTGCCGCTTTTCCTTAATGCGTTTTCGTATAAGTTCTTTTTTTCTTTCTATTGGCAGCTGTTGCAAGTCCTGTACATATTCTAAATTTTCTTCCTTTTCATTCATGCGCTTCATTTCATTACACAACATAGCAACGGCCTTTTCTGGTGCGCTGCAAGCCGGGTTTATGTCCAATGCCTTTCGAATAAAAAACTGATGATGGCTTGGATATTTTTGAATAAAGCCTTCATATTCAATTGTTTCAATCATTTTTTCATAAAATGCGGCTTCGCTATCATCCTCCTCCGTTTCTTCCTGCGCCACTTCTTTTTCCTTTAATAAATTGATCAGCGCATCATAAGCATGACGATTCTTTGTTATCCAATTTTCGATAATTTCCTTGTATTTGTTCCCATTTTTAGGATCATGGTACATAAAAGCTTCAAATAATTCGCGCTCGGCACAATAGATCGGACAGATGTCTACCCGCTTGCCGCCTATACGCATGATTGCGCCAAACAAATAATCGCGCCCCGTTTCAAGGGATTGTTCGTTGGTGTAAAAATGCCCCAGGGCTTCCCGTTGCTGCGGCGTCCACAAAATATAATCTTTCAGCAATCCGGTGAGCAATTTTGATAAATCATACTCCTTTTCTATCTCGGCTTGTTCCGCCTGATTATCTTCGGCTAATTGAATACGCAATTGTTTGCTGGACGCTACCAGCGCAAGTGCAGCTTCTAAATCTTTGGTAACAGCAATCCAGGCATCCAGTACATCTGAAAACCCAAATGTATTGAAGGAGTAATTCGTCAAAACCTCAGCATAGCATTCAAAAGTCGGCTCATACCCTATAAACTCAATGGCGAATTGCATGTTCCGCTTGAACTGCTTTCGGAATAGTTGTTCCATGTGTGCAACCGCATGCATTTTATCTTCATATTCATCTATAAATGAGGCCAATAGGCGATTTTTATCAAAATAAACAGGCATTTCAAAAGGCTCCTGAAAATGGCCTTCAAGCCATTCAATTACAGGAATTATTACCTCCCTATTATGATCTACTGCGGTTAGAAAAAATTTTCCGGGTAACTTGTTTTCAAGAAAAACGCCGATGGCGAGGATGGCATATTGGTACAACGCACCACGCGGGTCAATACGCTCATATTTTGGTTTTAAGCCGTTGGCATCAGGTAGCGAGCCATCGTCTTGAAATCTATGATAAGGCGCCCAGGTGATAGGCTTGTGCACATCATATTCTGTTCCTGAAAGTTCAAGTTCTATATGTTTCTTCCAGTTTTTATAAAAACGCACGGTTGTCCCAGCAGTAAAACTCATTTGATCGCCGTAAATTGAAATGTGCTCAAGCGGTTTACCCACTTCAACCCGCAAATCAAGATGTTCCTTATCTAAATTGGGCGACCTACCATCATACGCTTCAATGCGCATTAGCGGTAATGGAAAAGATTCCACGATCTCTCCGATTTTTTGATAAGCAAAAGCCCAATCCTGGCGTGAAATCTTCGATTTTTTATAAAATATTTGAAGCATATAGCCTTTTTTTTAAAGTAAAGATATTGAATGCAGATACCTAAACCATCCGTATTCGCAACAAAAACGCCTCCTGAAATCCCGCCTTGCAGTTCATTTTGCCTGTTATCCTGCGCAAAAGGCAGATACAAAAATATACTTTTTGTACCTGGAATGTTCCTACCTTATTACCTTTCGCCATAAAGAAAAAGCATCATCAAATGTTGCATGTCCGCCTCTGCGTCAAAAGGTAACAACATGATCAACCCATACGATTATTTACCGCCCTACATCCTGTCCATATTTGCACTCGTCGGTACGTATTGCCTTATTCTTGCGTACCAAAAAGAGCATGAAATCGAATATGTGTTGAAGCATGGCATTCGTACGACGGGAACGGTTACTGAAATCCGACCCCATCGCTCCGGGGATGGAACCGAAGCGCCCGTTGTAGATTTTAAAACCCAAAACGGTTCACATCGACATTTTTCATCGACCTTTACCTTACCCTGCAATTATCAACTTGGACAACAAGTAGAGATCTGGTATAAAACCAATAAATCCAACCGCATCGTAGCCTTGCCCGACGACAAACCAGGTACATTGC
>CAIVGO010000382.1 GCA_903905445.1 uncultured Bacteroidota bacterium | reverse complement strand
CGCGTCCACGTTGCAAAAGGAGACACCACAGATTCCCCGGATTTACACAGATTAAAATATGTATCAAAATCTGTGTTAATCTGAGTAATCTGCGGTTTTTGACACGCGTCCACGTTGCAAAAGGAGGCACCACTGATTCCCCGGATTTACGCAGATTAAAATATGTATCAAAATCTGTGTAAATCCGAGTAATCTGCGGTAAAACCCGCTACCACAAATCCTTGATAAAATCTCAGTATCAAAAAAAACGCACACACTTACAATCTACACCAACACCGAAATCGTAATAATCTGCCGGTACAACAACACCGATAAAACAAAGCCGAGCGCAATCACAACGCCTTTGAGCACCGACCAACCCCACGCATCCCCATAAACGCGGCGCACCGCCAGGACTTGATACACTGGCATAGAACAAATAAGAATCAGGAAAATATAACGCCCGTAATCGCGACTTACCCCAAATAAGGTAATGACGGCATGGATCGACAAATCGAATAAGATATAAAAAGTCATGCCATGCATGGCAAAAATCAGCTGCGGGGCCAGCCAGGGCATTTTGCGCCGAAAAAGCAGGAAAATCAAGGCACCCCAAAAAGGAATTAGCATAAAAAGCCAGGATTTGGAGCGTACTGAAGCCAGTTGCATCACCTGGGCTGTTGTATCGCCCGTGCTGCGTTGGCCCACTGCTACTTTCCGGGCAATCGCCGCAGCGGCATCAAACTCAAACGTATTAGCAAGGTGATCTTCATGTGCCAAACCAAACTCCAAATCCCGGATACTCGTAAAATAAGCCGTTGCAGTAGGTAGAAAAAAGTAAAACAGTACACTGGCCACCACGAATAACTGCAAGGGTTTCATGTAACCCACGCGCCGACCGGCAATCCATTCGGCGGTTAAAAAACCGGGTTTTGCAAACAATAATGCCACACTGCGCATCAATTTTGAATCAAAATGGGCAAAATGCCACATGGTTTGGTTCATAAACTTGCGCATGCTAAAATCACGCTCCGGAATAATTTTCTTTTCCCCGCATTTGCGACAATAATCGCCCTTCAACTTTGCACCACAACTGGCACAGGTTGCTTTCAAAATAGGATCATCGATGGTTGAAGACTCCAAAATCGAAGTTTATTGTATTATTACTTCAACTTGATCGATTGCGCAATCTTAATCTTCACGTAATCCTTCAAAGTAGGCTCGTAAATCTCTTCCTCAATACAAGTCAAAGTCACCACTTTATCTTTAAAACTGGCAACCTGGTCGGAGCCCGGAAAAAACTGGAACCACCAAACCTTGCTTTCGCGACCATCCGAACCCTTGATGCGCAAATAGGAAAAATTACCGCTGGTCGCCACGCCCAAAAAGGTACCCTCCAAGGTGGTCAACATTTTAACTTCCTGCTTTTTCCCTTCCGACATTTGACGCATCATTTTCTGAAATTTCGGGCAATTGATCACCGCTTCTGCGCCAATAATTTCGCCTACTTTCTGAAAATCTTCCTGAGAGGTCATTTCCAAGCCCATCTCTTTTTTAATTTCTTCCTTGAATTTGCTCACAACCGGAAGAATCACCAGGCCAATTTTTTCCATCGACTTTTCATCCCAGGTTTCTGAAATACCCTGTTTGTTCAATTCCTGACAAAATTCGTCTGAAAGTTTCTGACGCAATGTTTTTTGAGCAAGTAGCTGCGATGGCAAGCAACAAATGCCCATGAGTAAAAACAGGCCGAGGGTTTTGGTAATCGTTTGCATGGTTATCAAGCGTTGATAAGTTAAAAATGTTCAAAGTGCTGAAAGTTGGGCAAAGATAACAGGAAAAGCCCATAAAAAAGGCCGCCCGAAAGCAGCCTTTTAATCGTAATCACAACCCAAAACGGGCAAAATAAGCATGCATTACACCGCAAAACTCTCCCCACACCCGCAAGTGCGCGAAGCATTGGGGTTGTTGAACGAAAATCCCTTTCCATTCAAACCGCCCGAAAACTCCAGGGTCGTATTGAAAAGATACAAAAAACTCTTCAAATCGGTAACCACTTTTACCCCGTTGTCTTCAAAAACCTGGTCATTGGGCTTTTGCTCGTTGTCAAAATCCATTTTATAGGAGAGCCCGGAGCAACCGCCCGAAGTCACGCTCACCCGAATAAAAAAATCAGGTGCTATGCCGCCGGTTTGGCGCACATCTGCGATCTTTTCTTTAGCACTTTCTGCTACAAAAATCATAGTCTCAAGATTGAATTTTAAGGCTACACCAAGCGCCGCCTGAAGGGCAGCATTTATTGTCATGCTGAGCGCTAATTGTCAATCTGATAGGCCGAAGCCCATACACAAAACAATTCAGCGCGAAGTACCAGCCTGCATTATGCGTGGGTAGTCGTTTCTGCTACGACAATGCCGTTTTTCTCCTGGTAATCCTTAATTGCCGCTTTAATCGCGTCTTCTGCCAATACAGAGCAGTGAATTTTCACCGGCGGCAAAGCCAGTTCTTCCACGATGTCCATATTGTCGATGGTCATTGCTTCGTTGAGTGATTTGCCTTTCAGCCATTCTGTCGCCAAAGAAGAAGAAGCAATCGCCGAGCCGCAACCGAACGTTTTGAATTTGGCATCGCTGATTACACCAGTTACTTCATCTACCTCAATTTGCAAGCGCATTACGTCGCCGCATTCAGGTGCGCCCACGAGGCCAGTGCCTACGTTTTTCGCATCTTTATTGAGGGTACCCACGTTGCGTGGATTTTTGAAATGTTCCAATACTTTTTCGCTGTAAGCCATTTTTTATGGTGTTAAGTTGGTGGTATGTTTTGTGATTGTCGGCAATAAAAACACAAAGTTTAGTGCGCCGACCATTCAATTTTAGTCAAATCTACGCCGTCCTTGTACATTTCCCAGATTGGGCTCAGATCGCGCATGTGGTTTACTCCGTTGGCAACCAGCGCAACTGCATCATCTACTTCTTCGTCGGTCGTAAACCGTCCCAAAGAAAAACGAATCGATGAGTGTGCCAAGTCATCGCCCAAGCCCATGCCCACGAGTACATATGAAGGCTCCAAAGATGCCGAAGTACAGGCAGAACCCGATGAAACGGCAATATTTTGGTTAAATGTCATCATCAAACCTTCTCCTTCTACGTGTTTGAAGGAAATATTGGTCACGTGTGGCATGCGGTTATCCACGTTGCCATTTACTTTGGTTTCTTCCAATTTCGTCAAAGTGGCTTCCAACCGGTCGCGCAATTTGCTCAAACGCTCAGCGTCTTGCTGCATTTCCAACCGTGCAATTTCAGCGGCTTTGCCAAAACCCACAATACCCGGTACGTTCAAGGTGCCAGAGCGCATGCCGCGTTCGTGGCCGCCACCGTCCATTTGAGCGGTTACTTTTACCCGTGGGTTTTTACGGCTCACATATAAAGCGCCCACCCCTTTTGGTCCGTACATTTTGTGTGCGGTGAAAGACATCAGGTGGATGCCTAATTCGCGCGGGTAAGTAGGGATTTTGCCCACCGCCTGTGTCGCATCACTGTGGAACAAAACGCCGTGTTTTTCACAGATTTCGGCGATTGCTTTCATTGGCTGGATCACACCTGTTTCGTTGTTCGCCCACATAATCGAAACAAGGATGGTACTTGGCTTCATAGCCGCTTCCAATTCGGCCAGGTTCACCAAACCGTCTTCCTGCACTTTCAAATAGGTCACTTCTGCGCCCTGTTTTTCCAAGTGTTTGCAGGTGTCCAAAATGGCTTTATGCTCAATTTCGGTGGTAATAATATGGTTGCCTTTTTTGGCATACATTTCATATACCCCTTTCAAGGCGAGGTTGTTGCTTTCAGTAGCACCAGAAGTAAAAATAACTTCTTTGTCTTCCGATTTCAGCAACTGTGCAATTTGCTCGCGGGCATAATCCACGGCGTCTTCCGCTTCCCAACCAAACTGGTGGCTGCGGCTGGCTGCATTGCCGTGCATTTCATAAAAATAAGGCAACATAGCGTCCACTACCCGCGGGTCGCAAGGCGTAGTGGCATTATTGTCGAGGTAAATCAAACGGCGCTTTTGCATATCGTGCTTTTCTTTTATTTAGATTGAATCTAAGGCTTTTTCCAGCTGCAAATATAAACAGGTTTCCAACAAAAAGGTTTCGGATTTTAAATGTTTAAAAGCAGAATTTCAAACTGTACTTTTGCCCACAAACCTGAGTATGCAAAACGTAACTGATTTTTTCGCCGAATTCCCCACCATCAGCAAGGAGCAATGGCTGGAACGTATTGAAAAGGACTTAAAAGGCAAGCCTTTGGCCGATTTATACTGGTCCGTGGATGGCCTGGACCTCGATTCTTTTGGCCACGCCGATGATTTTAGCAGTCCGCCCCAACCGCTGTGGGATGCCCCGAAAAGTTGGGAAATCTGCGAAAAGATCGAACAAACGGATCCAGTCGCGGCCAATCACCAGGCCATAGAGGCACTTACGTTTGGCGCGGAAGGCTTGTGTTTTCAGGTCAATACGCTCGAAACGGAGGCACTCGAAAGCTTGTTCGCAGGGATTCACCTCGATTTTATCGGCCTGCATATCGGTTCCGACAACTGGAATGCGACCCCACCTGCGGCACTATTGTCCGAAATTGGTAGACTGGCCTCCGAAAAAGGTATCGACCCCGAAACCTTGCGCGGTACGCTCGCCTATGCGCCCGCGCAGCAAACAGGCCTGGTCGATTGGCGCTATGCCTCCGAATTAATGGAGTATGCAAAAATGAATTTCCCGGGCTTTAAAATGTTGCGGTTAAGCGACGAAACCGCCCCCCACCATGTCATTGATGCACTGGCGCAACTATTACAACAAGCCCATCGTTGCCTCGAAAAATGCGCCGAAGAAGGACATGCTGCCGAAAAAACAGCCCAACACCTCTATTTTGATGTCTCCATCGGCCAAAGTTATTTCCTTGAAATGGCCAAATTGCGCGCCTTGCACCTGCTGTGGTTGAACCTGTTGAAAGCCTGGAACATTGCTCCGATTGCGCCAACGCTGCACGTGCGTTTCCGCCCCGATGTGTATACCGACGATCTGTACACCAACATGATTCGCGCAACCACCATGTCGATGGCGGCTGTGATGGGCGGGGCCGATCAACTGACGGTATTGCCGTATGATGCGGGCCGACAAGAAATTTCCGACTATCCGCAGGCATTTGCGCGCCGTATTGCCCGAAATGTGCAACATTTGCTCAAAATGGAGAGCTATTTGGATACATTTGCCGATCCGGCTGCCGGTAGTTATTATATTGAACAAATGACCATGCAAATTGCAGATAAAGCCTGGGTGGCATTTCGGCAACAAAATTAACTGATCCAACACATGAAAATATTTTGCATCGGCCGCAACTACGCCGACCACGCCAAGGAACTCAACAATCCGATCCCAACCGAACCCATCATTTTTATGAAGCCACTTACGGCTATGATGGTGGGCAACAAACCTTTGTATTTCCCGGATTTTACCAATGATTTGCATTACGACGGGGAAATTGTGCTGCGGGTTTGTAAAAATGGCCGCTCGGTGCAACCGGAATTTGCACACCGATATTATGATTCCATCGCTTTTGGCATCGACTTTACTGCTCGCGATTTACAGGATAAACTCAAACAAAAAGGCCAGCCCTGGGAAATTGCGAAAGGCTTCGACCGCTCGGCGCCCATCAGCCCCTGGATTCCGATTGAAGAAATAAAAGACCGGAATGATATCCATTTTCAACTCAAAAAAAATGGAGAAGTCGTACAGGATGGCCATACCCGCGACCTGATTTTTAATTTTGACACTTTAATATGTCATATTTCGCGGTACTTTACCGTGCAAAAGAGTGATTTGATCTTCACGGGTACGCCTGCGGGTGTAGGTCCGGTACAAATCGGCGACGTGCTGGAAGGCTTCATTGAAGACCGACACCTGCTCACTTGCGCCATTCGTTAAGCGTTTTAATACTTTTTTATGCCTACATTTTTCCGCATTTGCTGTTTGCTTTGCTGCGTCCATGTCCTCGCTGCACAAACACCCTCCCCTGCGCCTGCACAAAATGGTCCCATCCTTATCATGGGCGCCATCGCACATTTGGGCAACGGGAACCTGATCCCCAACAGCGCCATTGCCTTCGAAAACGGTAAAATTACCATGGTGGCCGATGCTACAACCATCCGTTACGACCGTACGAAATACGCGAAAATATTTGATGCCACGGGCAAACACGTGTATCCAGGCTTCATCGCAACCAATACCTCCGTCGGCTTGATCGAAATTGACGCCGTGCGCGCAACCCAGGATAATGCCGAAAACGGGATTTTTAATCCCAATGCCCGCGCTATTATTGCTTACAATGCCGATTCTGAAATCCCCCCCACTTTGCGCACCAATGGTATTTTAATGGCTCAAACCTGCCCGGAAGGTACCACCATCGCGGGCACTTCCGCTGTCGTACAATTGGATGCCTGGAACTGGGAAGACGCATTGATTAAGGAAGACGGGGTACACCTGAATTGGCCCGCACAGCGTCGTTTTGGCGGTTTTGGCGGCGGCGGCACACCCGGAATGTCGAAAAATGAAGGGTACGATAAAGAAGTGCAGGCCCTGAAACAGTTTTTTTCGGAAGCGCGCGACTACCTGCAAAACCCGGCTCCAACTACGATTAACCTGAAATTTGAAGCCTTGCGCCCATTATTTGAGCAAAAAGCCAATTTGTACCTGCATACCGACCAGGCAAAAACCATCGAAGAATCGGTGCTTTTTGCCGAACAATTTAAAGTAAAACCCGTCATTGCGGCGGGTGATGATGTGTGGAAGGTCGCCGGATTCCTTAAAGCCCACCAGGTACCCGTATTATTGCCTGTTGCGCAGCGCCTGCCTGCCAGCGACGATGAAGATATTGATCAACCTTATAAAACAGCACGTCAATTGTATGAGGCGGGCGTGCAATTTGCGTTCACAGACCGGGGAAGCTGGCGGCAACACAATCTGCCATTTCAAGCCGGACAATCGGTAGGTGCCGGATTGCCGTATGAAATCGCCGTGCGGGCCCTTACACTCGATGCAGCGACCATTTTAGGAATCGAAAAAACAACGGGATCGCTCGAAGCAGGAAAGGACGCCACCCTGTTTATCAGTGAAGGCGATGCTTTGGATATGCGCTCCTGCATCGTAACGGCGGCGTTTATTCAGGGCCGGCAAATTGATTTAGACAACCGACACAAACGTTTGGCGCGCAAATTTGGTCCAAAATAAAAAAAACACCACCGATCGCACGGATCACACAAATTAGAATCTGTGAAAATCCGGGTAATCGGTGGTGTCCTATTTTACTACAGATTACGCAGATTACACAAAATTAGAATCTGTGAAAATCCGGGTAATCCGTGGTGTGAAGCGTCTTACAGGGTAATCGGATAAACCTGTCCGTTCACCGTAACCGTAGCCTGGTTGTCGCAATTACCACTGCCATAATCAACCAGGTAATCCAATCCGTTGATACTCAATACGCCCGTGCCAGCGCTCACCCAGTAGCAATTGTTGGCTTTCACCAATGGGTTTTGGATGGTCCAGTCTACCGTTTCGCCATTGGTCAACACCGAATTGATGCTGCCGGTAACGTTGTACACATCGTCGCTCCAATCCCACCAGCTCGCATGGCCCGATACCTGGGTGTACGTTTGCACCGCATTGTACGAAAGCGTGTAGTTGTTGGCGTCGGTCAACTTGATATTCTGCGCAACGATGGAGAAAATACCCGCGTTTGGGGTGCTCAGGTTTTTGAAAGTGAACGAACCTTCCAATTTTACGCCATTCTCTGTGTAATTGTCATAAACAATTGAAATGGTGGCGTTTGGCTCCCAAATTGCGCCAACGGTGAGGATAAATTTGCCCGTTTTAAATTTGCCATCGCCATCGGTGCAGCCTGCGCCAAAATCGACCGTAATAACTTTCGGGAATACAAATGGATCCACAGGAACCACTGTTACCACACCACAGGTATCGGTGCGGTCATCGGCTTTTATCAAACCATCGGCTTTTTCAGCGCCGCGCATGGCGATATTAAAGGAGGAAGTAATGAGTTGCTGACTTTGAAGGGCCTGTTTGGCGGTGTCTACTTTTGCCTGGTCTTCTGCGCTGGTTTCTTTTTTACAAGCGGCGATAAAAATCAGGAGAAATGCGGTGGTCAGGATAAGACCGAAACGAATTTGCTTTTGCATGGTGGATAAAAATGAATGGGTTAAAAAAAGAAAATCGGTATTGCTTGATATCAAGAACAACTGTATTGCGGGGACTTGATGCGTAAGCCGCGCTGCGCAATTACAACCATTAGACGTTTGTGGAGAAAAACACCCTACCTGGTTTTTGAAAAAAAATGGAATAAGTGAAAATAACAGGTGGATCAATGGAACGCTGGAATTGCCCCCTTAAGTACCAATCCGTTTGTAAACGGCATTGCCCTACGGGTGGCAATATTAAATGATCTCCTGCCCTAATACATCCATAAACTCGCTGATAATCATGGCAGTAGCGCCCCAAACAATAGTGCCATTTACATCATAGTAGGGCACATCTTTTAACGTTACCCCTTGAGGCAGAGGCAAATCGATCACTTTTTTGGTCATTTCCTGGGCAAAAAGATGAATAGGCGGCGTAAGAATGGCCGCAACCTCCCCGACTTGCGGCTTAAAATCTGGTCGACCTTGCAATACGCCCACAAAAGGATGCACTAAAAAATTGCTCACAGGGATATATAAATCGGTCAATTGTCCCAAAATATGCACCGAACTGGCCGGAATACCAATTTCTTCTTCCGCCTCGCGCAGGGCTACATTTTCTAAGGCTCCGTCGCGTTCTTCATACCGGCCGCCCGGAAAACTTACTTGTCCGCTGTGTCGATCCCTCGGGTTATGCGTCCGCTCAATCAATACCGTATGCCACACTGTGTCCTTTTGAAACAATAAATTCAGCACACAAGCTACCTTTGCGTTATCAGGCGGAAGGGCATGCGCATTTTGTTCGGCCAAGCGGCGAATGCCCGCCATGCGGTATTGTGCGGCCGTTCCGGGCAACGGCAAATTCAGTTGTGCCCGCAGCGATTGAATAAATGGATCGTTCAACATTGTATGTGCCAACTAACGCCAGAAATACTTTTTTTCTTGTGTTGATATAACACAAACCGTTCTATTTATGTTTGTATTTTATTTGATCCTTGTTTCAGGTTTTGTTCATCTTCATTTTTTCTTTTTATGAAATTACTTAAATTCGGTGGTAGTTCGGTGGGTACGCCGGTGGCGATAAAAGGAGTGCTGGATATTTTAATTGATTATCAACAGCGGGGCGATCGATTTGCAGTGGTGTTTTCTGCTTTTTCGAAGGTAACGGATGCGCTGATCGACATGGCCCAAAAGGCCGGACAAGGGGACGCCGCATATCGAACGCAGCTGGAGGCCGTGCATTTACGCCATCAGCAGGCCGTGGAGGCGTTGTTGCAACCGGAAAATCGCCCCGAATTGCACACTTTGTTGGATGCTAATTTTGAAGCATTGGGCGATGTGTTGCACGGCATTTACCTGCTGCGGGAAGTTTCGGCGCGCTCGCTGGATTTTGTGGTCAGCTTTGGCGAACGCAACTCCAGCCTGATCATCGCGCATGCCATGCGTGCAGCAGGGCTCGATACCGAATTTTTGGACGCCCGTACGATTATTCGCACGGATGCTCAGTTTGGCAATGCAAAAGTAGATTTTGAAACGACCAATACCTTGATACAGCAATGGTTTTCGGCACATTCCAGCATCCAAGCGGTAACCGGCTTCATCGGCAGTACCAGTGACGGCATTACCACGACCTTGGGCCGGGGCGGTTCTGATTATACGGCCTCTATTTTAGGTGCGGCCCTCGATGCCCGCTGCATAGAAATATGGACCGATGTAAATGGCGTGCTTACTGCCGATCCGCGCTTGGTGAAAAAAGCATTTACCATCCCGTCGATGACTTACCAGGAAGCGATGGAAATGAGCCATTTTGGGGCAAAAGTGATTTATCCACCCACTATTTTGCCTGCTTTAGCCAAGGGAATACCCTTGTTGATCAAAAACACCTTCAATCCCGGCTTCGCAGGCACGCGCATCACCCGCGAGGCCGACCCCAGTGATTTTCCGGTAAAAGGGATTTCCAGCATCAACCAGGTTTGT
>CAIVGO010000381.1 GCA_903905445.1 uncultured Bacteroidota bacterium | reverse complement strand
TGCATCAATGCCGGGGTTCCTGTAGTGAGCGGCACCACGGGTTGGACGGATGCCTTGCCAGCCGTACAAAAGGCTTGTTTGGAACAACAAAGTGCTTTTATTTGGGCTTCTAATTTTAGTGTAGGGGTCAATTTGTTTTTTGCCCTCAACCGCTACCTTGCACGCCTCATGAATGCCCGGCCTGAGTACCAGCCCGCTGTGGAAGAGTGGCACCATATCCACAAATTGGATGCACCAAGCGGCACCGGTCTGACCCTCACCAAAGATATTATTGGTTTACTGGACCGCAAAGATGGGTGGGTATTGAGTCCAACCGTTGCCGGACAAACAGAAATTCCAATTACCGCTTACCGGGAAGGCGAAATTCCGGGTACCCACCAAATCAATTGGGAAAGCGCCATTGATTCGATCACCATCGAACATAAAGCGCATTCCAGAACCGGTTTCGCCCTGGGCGCCGTGCTGGCTGCGCGCTGGTTGCAGGATAAAAAAGGCGTTTTTACGATGGCCGACGTATTAGGCATCGAATAAGTTTGGGTAAAATCTTGAAATGCCCCAATTTTGCGCTTTCCTTTCCACGACCAACCTGCACACTGCTTTGAATATTGTAAAACTGAGTAATACCGATATCTGTCAGCAAGACGGGAAGATTATCCTCGAAAAAATTAACCTGACCATCGGTGCCGGGGAATTTACCTACCTCATTGGAAAAACGGGCAGCGGCAAAACCTCCCTGCTCAAAACCATTTACGCTGCCCTACCCCTCATCAACGGACATGGCGAAGTGGCTGGTTTTGATTTGAAAGACATTAAGCGCCAAAATGTACACCTGCTGCGCCGCAAATTGGGCATCGTTTTTCAGGATTTTAACCTGCTGAGCGATCGAAATGTGTTTGAAAACCTACTGTTTGTGCTGCGCGCCACCGGCTGGACCAGTCAAGCCGAAATGGATAAACGCGCCAATGATGTACTCGCCGAAGTTGGATTACAGGGAAAACACCTTGCCATGCCTTTTGAACTTTCCGGTGGTGAACAACAACGGGTAGTGATCGCGCGTGCCCTGCTCAATCAGCCTGTGCTGCTGATCGCCGATGAGCCCACGGGCAACCTGGATCCCGAAACCAGCGATGATGTTTTGGTCCTGATGCGCAATTTGGCCAAACAACACAACACCGCTGTGCTCTGCGCAACCCATGATTACCGCATTTTACAAAATTTTCCGGCCCGCATTGTCCGCGTACAAAATGGAAAATTGATCGATGATGAGGGTGTTGCAATAAAATAACACAAAACTGAAAGGGAAATTTTGCCTGAGTAAAATATTACCTTGCTTGATCATACAGGAAAACGAAAAGGCTGTACTTTTGGGCAGCCAATGGCGCTAACCATTTTTTCAACTTTTAATTTCGGAACCATTCAATGAATCTTCACGAATATCAGGGCAAAGAACTGCTCAAATCATTTGGCGTTAAAATTCAGGAAGGCATCGTTGCGCACACGGCTGAAGAAGCGGTTGCGGCTGCCATCCAAATGAAAGAATTGTACAATTCCGGTTGGGTTGTGGTAAAAGCACAGGTACATGCTGGCGGACGTGGTAAAGGCGGTGGTGTAAAACTTGCGAAAAGTCCGGAGCAAGCAGGCGAAATCACCCAGGCGATGATTGGAATGCAACTGATCACCCCACAAACCAGCGCGGAAGGCAAACTCGTGCGCAAGGTGTTGGTGGCCCAAGATGTATTTTACCCAGGTGCCAGCGAACCTAAAGAATTCTATATCAGCATTTTGACCGACCGTGGCCGCGGCGGCAACGTGATTGTGTACTCACCAGACGGTGGTATGGATATTGAAAAAGTAGCCGAAGAAACCCCAGAACGGGTACACACGGAGTTTATTGACCCATTGTTGGGACTGCGTCCTTTCCAAGCCCAAAAAGTGGCTTTTGCTTTTGGCTTGAGCGGACAAGCATTCAAAGAAATGGTCGATTTTGTACAGCGCTTGTACGCTGCCTTCCTGGGTAGCGACGCTGCGATGTTTGAAATCAACCCATGCTTGAAAACCAGCGACGATAAAATTATCGCGGTGGACGCAAAAGTAACCCTGGACGATAACGCCCTGTACCGCCACAAAGATCTGGAAGCGATGCGCGATACCGACGAGGAAGATCCGTCGGACGTAGAAGCACAAGCGCTCGACCTCAACTATGTAAAACTCGACGGTAACGTGGGTTGCATGGTGAATGGCGCAGGATTGGCGATGGCTACCATGGATTTGATTCAACTTTCAGGGGGCGAACCAGCCAACTTCCTGGACGTCGGTGGTACTGCCGATGCACAACGGGTAGAAAATGCAATGCGTTTTATCCTGAAAGACAAAAATGTAAAAGCAATTTTGATCAATATTTTTGGCGGTATTGTACGCTGCGACCGGGTTGCCCAGGGCGTAGTTGATGCTTACAAAAAAATTGGCGATATTCCAGTACCGGTGATTGTACGCCTGCAAGGCACCAATGCCGATATTGCGAAAAAAATCATCGACGAATCTGGCCTGAAAGTAATGGGCGCTGTAGAATTCCAGGAAGCCGCTGATTTGGTTTCCAAGGT
>CAIVGO010000380.1 GCA_903905445.1 uncultured Bacteroidota bacterium | reverse complement strand
AATATATAAACATGAAAAGCATAAAAACAATCGCTATTGGGCTATTATTCAGTAGTGTTGCCTTTGGTCAAACTTTACCACCTAAACAAGCATCTCCATTTAATGTAAAACAAATACACAGCGGGCATAGCCTTACTGACCCTTTGTTTTCAAATTGGCCTGGACAATATGTTAATTTGATTGCACATCAAAATTCACTTCAAGCCTGGCAACTATTCGATGTAATGGTAGGTAAATCAACCGTGCCTGGGTCTCTAATAAAGTCGCGATGGGAAAATCCAGTAGGTTTTGGTGCCCCGGATGCGCGATTAAATATTAATAATTGGCAACTACTTTCCATTACAGAAAGAGTACCATTGGCTTACCAAGGTGGTAATACACAACAATGGTATGTAGATCTTATTCAAGAGCAGAAGCAATATCTCTCTTTATTTGTAAATAATGCGTGGAATAATGGAAATAATGGAAATGGAGCACCCACTTTATTATGGACAACTTGGACCAATATTGACAATAGTAATGGTCCCTGGCGACAAATGTTAGACATTCAAGGAGCAGAGTTTGAAAGAATGCAAGATTATGCAAATTCAAACAAGCCAGGCAATGCACCTCATGTATATATCATTCCAGGCCACAAAATGATGGCAAAATTATACGATGATATTCAACTTAATAAAGTACCAGGTATTACGAATATTAATCAATTCTTTAGTGACAACATCCACACAAATGAACTTGGAGCTTATGCCATCAGTATGATACACTATGCTTGTATATTTAATCAAAGTCCTGTGGGGCTTCCTAATAATTTGTTGCCAAATGCTCCTGCTGGCACACCAATTCCTTCACCAGCACTAGCCTTATATTTGCAAAATATGATTTGGGACGTAGTTACCAACTATCCTCGAACTGGAATTACGGCCCCTCTAACATCAGTAGATTTCCCTGAATTTTCAGGAAATACCCTAAATGTATTTCCAAATCCAGCATCTAATTCTATAAATATTGTACAAGAACAAAAAGCAGAAAATCAACCAGTATATATTTATGATCTTTTGGGGAAAATAATTTATACGGGTTATGATGAAGTTATTGACATCAATGACTTCCCTGATGGTCTATATTTATTGAAAGTTGGCAATACTAGCAAAAAATTTATAAAACAATAGTTTGTTTAAGTAGCAACACCATGTGCTAACACGGGTTTTGCAACGTTCTGATAAAGCATGAAATACCATGAAAACGTTCCAGAAGAACGATCACAAACCCCCTACCGCAACAAAGTCACATCCCCCCGCAAAGACTGCAAAACCACGCCTTCTTCCTGTACATCAGAAATTTCAACCGTCCAGACATAGAGATCGGAAGGCTGCGCTTCGCCTTCGAAGCGGCCGTCCCAGCCTGCCCCTGCATCGGCTGTTTCAAACACGCGTTGCCCCCACCTGTTGTATATCCGCAAAAGATAGGTAACCGTCGGACAACGAATAATCGGCTTGAAAAGGTCGTTCAACCCGTCTCCGTTCGGCGTAAACGCATTCGGAACCAGCAGGGATTTATATCCGATTTTTTTCATACTTTCTGAGCATGGTTTAACGAAACATGGATTTCTATGCTATTTTCATCAGCTTTTAGGCCATGGAGGCAGCAAAACGACCGAAATATATACCTATTATATATCCCGATATCGTTGGGGTTACTAAAAAGCCCGGATAAGACAAAAAGTTCATTGGATGATTCGGATATTTAACATTTAGCGTATGTTTGACAGATTAATAATGCCACATGAACCCACTTTCCCCTTCGACCCTGAATTATTGGCTTTTCAGAATAAATTTCCCTTAACTTGTTTTAAAAAATCAGACATGAAAAAGAATCAGATTTTACTCCTAGTGCTTCTCTTGATCGGATGCGCTTTCAACAGTTTTGCCCAGCATGATCTGAAGTTTGAAATAAACAAAGTGCTACCCTTCATTTCGATCCAAGAAGACAAATTGGACAAAATAAACACACTTACGGATTTGGACAAACGGTACCCCACCGCTTGGGTAAAAGAATATATTTCCGTGGAAATTTCAGCCTATAAAAATGGAATACAAACAAAGGCTTCGGGTAGTAGCGATGTCTTGAATCAAGCGCAAAAAGACCTGATACGACTGGCAGACCGTAATAACGATATTGCCGTAATCGTAACCTATATACCCAACAATTCGTTGAAAAACAACCCAGCGAAGCAATACGATTTCAACGTTACGATCATGCCTGACCAAAATGCGACATATGCCGAAGGCGCAGAGCAATTGATTCAATACCTGCAAAAAAACAGTATTGCAAATATTGAAGCAGGAAGTTTTACGGGTTATGATTTGACGGCCGTTAAATTTACCATTACCGAACAGGGATATATTACGGATATTCAAGTTGCCATACCATCAAAAGATAAAAAAATGGACGAAATGCTGGTTACGGCTATTTCAAAAATGCCTAATTGGAAGCCAGCAGCGTTTTCTAACGGTTTAAAAGTCAAACAAAACTTTGTTCTGACCATTGGCAATATGGAGAACTGCATGGTTAATCTTTTGAATATCCGTCCAATTGAATAAATTCAAGGTAATATCAACAACAATATACTATGCCTGATTCGCCCTTCAATACCGCGGATATCTCCACTTTTGAAATCCTGATAAATGGCACACAAATAAAAGACACTTATCAGGTCCTATCCATAGCGGTGGAGCGGGCAATTTTTCGCATTCCCACCGCCAAGATCATCCTGGGCACACAGCCGGTCGACTCCGAAAACAACCAGCACTTTGCCAGCGAATCGGACGACTTTATCCCAGGCGCAGAAATAGAGATCAAATTAGGCTACGGCTCCAACAATGAAACCGTATTCCATGGAATCATCGTCAAGCAGGGTATCCGGAACCTTACAGGCATAGTCGATGAATGCATTATCCATTGTCGTGATAAATCGACCAAAATGACCCTTGGGCGCAAAAGCGCATATTATCAGGACATGACAGACAGTGCGATTACGGCTTCCATACTCAGCGATTACGGGTTGAGCAGCGCGGTAGAAGCTACCACCTGTACCCATAAACAATTGGTCAAATACCAGCTGAACGATTGGGATTTTATCGTCGGTCGCGCGGAAGCAAACGGCATGCTGGCGTACGCAGAAAATGGAAAGGTGTCGGTCAAAAAACCACTGGACAGCGGAATGGCTGATTTGAAACTAGCATTTGGCAAAGACGTGTTATCATACGATTGCAGTATAGAATCGCCGTTTATAGAAAAAAACGAATTGAACGCTTTGGCCGATGCACAACTCACCCGCGACCGGATGTTCATGATGCAGGGTACCATCACCCTTACAGGCAATGCAACGCCCAAATTGAACACCCTGCTTGAATTGCATGGATTTGGCGACCGCTTCAAAGGAAATGCGCTCATCACAAGCATCCAAGACTCCATTCAGGAAGGAATTTGGCGCACGACCGTGGGCATCGGCCTGCCGTCCGAATGGCAGGATGCACAACACGCCCTCAGCGCCCCTTCCACCGGAGGATTGCTGCCCGCTATTGGCGGATTGCAAAATGGCATCGTCAAAAAAATAGACGAAGACCCCGACGGGCAATACCGAATACTGGTAGAGGTGCCAGCCATCGCCGGTGCCGGGATATGGGCACGCATGGCCCATTTCTATGCCACTTCCGGCAAAGGCAGTTTTTTCCTGCCCGAAATAGGAGACGAGGTCGTGCTTGGCTTTTTGAACGACGACCCATGCTATCCAATCATTTTGGGTATGCTCTACAGCAGCAACATACCCCCCCCCTACCCTCCCGACCATAAAAACGAGATTAAGGCCTTCGTCACAAAAAACGACCTGAAAATCGAGTTCAACGATGGAGACAAGGTACTGTCCATAAAAACCCCGGGCGGCAACGAATTTGTGCTGTCGGACAAAGACAAGTCCATCACGCTCAAAGACCAACATGGCAATACAATAGAAATGACCGATGCTGGAATTGCCCTGAACAGCGCCACGGACATCCTCCTAAAAGCCAATGGTAAAATCGAAGTACAAGCCACCACCGATATCGCTGTCCGTGCTACGGGTGGCGACGTCAGCCTGGAAGGCCTCAACGTGCAAGCAAAAGCCGAAATCGCTTTTTCAGCCGAGGGTTCAGCCAGTGCCGAAATAAAAGCCGCCGGCACTACGACAGTGCAAGGCGCAATGGTCATGATTAATTGATTTTATAAAAAAATCTTATGCCAGCAGCAGCAAGATTAACCGATATGCACACCTGTCCGATGGTTACCCCAGGTGTTCCACCCATCCCGCACGTGGGCGGCCCGATAAGTGGTCCGGGCGTCCCCAACGTGTTGATAGAAGGGATGCCAGCCGCCGTCGCGGGTGATAGGTGCGTGTGCGTGGGGCCGCCGGACACCATTGTCCATGGATCGGCCACCGTTCTGATTTCCGGCCGCCCGGCTGCTCGGATGGGCGATCCCACCGCGCACGGAGGGTCTATTGTATTGGGCGCGCGCACTGTGATCATTGGTGGGTGAGTATGGCTTGGTCATGTTTTTAGCGGGGCTTATTGCATGGTGAAAGACCGGCCTTTGGTCGGCGTTCAACACAACCCCAGCGGCATCCAAAATGCCCGGCAGCTTGGTGATGCAAAACGACGGAAACCTCGTTTTTTACAGCAGGTATTACCTGATATAGACCACCGATTTCTTTACAAACCATTGAAAAAAAAACGCTATAAGTTTCCATTTACAGTGTTATGATTTACATTTGCATGTCAAGGTCAGCAAAGGTTAAAACTACTACATAATTGCTGTCCTCCAGTTTTGCAAGCACCAAAACCCAAATTTAGGTGCTTGATAGGGGCCAAACTCTCTTCATTTGCGTACATTTTAATATCAATTAATTTTTTTGAGCTGGAATGGGTTACAAACTAAAACTGTTTGTGCATTTATTAACAGAAAAAGTAAGAAACCAAATTT
>CAIVGO010000379.1 GCA_903905445.1 uncultured Bacteroidota bacterium | reverse complement strand
GGTAATTTTATACCGATCGCCATATGCCTTAAGCCACTCAAACAACCGCCAGGCATCTTCTGCCTTGAATAATTGAGTCCCTAGGTTCATGGTTGCCGCCGATCCACAGGCCACACCCAATTGCGCCATTTCCCGATATGATTTTTTTTCACTCAAAGCCCAAACCATCCCAGCGACCATACTATCACCCGCGCCGACGGTGCTTTTTTTCAGTACCATCGGGGCTGGTATATGTTCAAATCCGTCTTTCGTGACCAACAATGCCCCTTGTGCGCCCATCGAAACTACCACTACCTCGCATATATTTTTCCCAATAATTTCCAGCGCAGCATCATCAACCTGATTTATTTCCAATTGGGTTTCACCAACCAATGCGCTCAATTCGCCTAAATTGGGCTTTAACAAGAACACACCCTCCCCCACTGCTGCTTGCATGGCGGCGCCTGAAGTATCTAAAATGAGGCGCGCTCCAATTTTTTTGGAAAAAACGGCCACTTTTTGGTAATAATCTGTCGGCAAACCATTGGGCAAACTACCACTCACTACTAAGTACTCCGGCTTCAAATCGGATATTCGCTGCAAACAAGCATCTGCATCTGCAACCGACAAATCTGGCCCAACCAAAGTAAACCGATATTGGATATTACTCGCGTTTTCTGTAACAGAAATGTTTTCCCGGGTTTCGTCTGCTACTTCCTGGACCGACATTTCAATTTGCCGATCGCGTAAAAGCGCCTGTAACCGTTCACCATTTTGACCACCAGCCGGAAAAACAGCCGTACTATTGCCTCCTAGTTTTTTTATGCCTTTGCTGACGTTGATCCCGCCGCCACCCGGATCAATTTGCAAATTACCACAACGCAGTTTCTGTTCCGGCACCAATCGCTCGGTACTGGTGCTCTTATCAAGGGCCGGATTTAGGGTTAATGTAACAATTTTCATAGTTGAGTGCTCAAATTAAAGGTCTTCATTGCATTTTTACCACTTTAATGCCTGCAAAACAGAACCTAAAATTACCATTTTTGTTTCTGACCGACAATGATAACGATTCTTAATGAAACTAACTTGCGTACTGCTACCCATTTCTTAGCAGAACAGGATGAAGCCTTGGCTTTTGTGTACGCACAGTACGGGTACCCGCCTTTGTGGGCGCGCACACCCGGGTTTTCTACCCTGGTACATATTATTCTTGAGCAACAGGTTTCTTTGGCTTCCGCCAACGCAGCCTTTTCCCGCCTTCGGCAAATATTGGATGAAAATGTTATGCCCGCTACTTTTCTCACACTTCCGGACCACCAGTTACGAGAAATCGGTTTTAGTCGGCAAAAAATCCACTATACCCAACTCCTTGCACAAGCCATCCTAAATGGCCAGTTTCAACCCGAGCAACTCACCCACTTACCGGATGAAGTTATTAAAATTGAAATGAAAAAACTGAAGGGAATTGGCGATTGGACGGCCGATATCTACTTGTCGGAATGTTTATTGCGGCCTGATATCCTGCCCAAAGGGGATATTGCCATGGAAGAAGCCTTTCGGGTACTAAAAGGACTGGAAAAACGGCCTACCTACCCCGATTTTGAAGCGGCTACCGAACATTGGCGACCTTGGCGCAGTGTTGGCACAAGATTGCTTTGGCATTATTACCTTTGTACCCGCCGAAAGCAGTAGACTTGTGGCGGAGGGGAGTAATTCCTGGTTCTTTCCGAATTCCTGTTAATCATTCAATTGTTAATTTAAATATGAGTTTTCTAAAAAACAAACGCATCTGGATTACCGGTGCCTCTTCGGGCATCGGTGAAGCACTTGCCTATGCCTGCGCACAACAAGAAGCCCACTTAATCCTCTCCTCCAGAAACGAACAGGAACTCAACCGGGTAGCAGCCGCAGCCGCAAAATCCGGCGCTGCATCGGTGCTCGTACAGGTATTGGATCTTGCCGCACATGCCAGTATTCCAAATATTGTTGCAACCGTTTTGGGCAAAGTGGGCAAAATTGACGTGCTGATTAATAATGGTGGCATTTCACAGCGCTCTTTGGCAAAGGATACCAGCCTTGAAGTGGATCAGCGTATTATGGCCATTAATTATTTCGGAACGGTCGCGCTCACCAAGGCGGTGCTGCCTACGATGCTTACCCATCAATTGGGACATATCGTGACAATCACCAGTCTAACAGGTAAATTTGGCTCCCCCTACCGCTCTTCTTATGCAGCCAGCAAACATGCCCTTCACGGTTTTTTTGACAGCTTGCGCGCCGAACTACACGATGCCCATATTAAAGTAACCCTGGTGTGCCCTGGATTTGTTCGTACCAACGTGAGTATCAATGCCTTGACAGGATCTGGCACTAGCCTGGGTACCATGGATGAAGCCACCGATAAAGGCATGGCTCCTGAACGCCTGGCGCGCAAAATATTGAGTGCCATTGAATCCGGTAAAGAAGAGGTGTACTTTGGCGGCAAAGAAGTTTTGGGGGTGTATGTAAAACGACTTTTCCCATCTTATTTCTCTAAAATAATCAGAAAAGCAAAGGTCCGCTAGTACTAATTAACCCGGGTAGTCGCAAATAACCGTTTGATGCTATACCGACCCGTTTCTTTACCTGCCAACATCAACAACCCTCCGATGATGGCAATATCTTTCATAAATAAAATACTTTGAATGCGGATCTCGTCTTTCGGATAGGTCCAAAAAGCGTGTACTAAAAAGGTTACTGGCGTCCAATATAATAAGAGTAAAATAGCCCCTGTTCTGGTTCTATATCCGGTAAGGACCATCAGTCCGCCCAATACCAAGATCAAAATTGCACCATACAGCATCAAATCCTGGCGCCAGGTAATGCCATATAAAGCCATGGTCTCCTTCGTCTTTTCGTAATACCAGCTGGAATCAATGGCCTCAAAAATGAATATTGCCGATATGAAAATCCGTCCTATTAAATCTGAAATGTCGCGCATAATCTGAGCCGCTTTGGCAAAAACATGATCTTTGAAAAAACACTTGAAAATCAAAGTGCATGCAAAGATAGCAGATTCGTTTTTAAAATCTGGAAATACACCAGCATCATCCCAATTTATACACCGTCTCAATCGGGTTTGCTGCACACGGTGCTTGGCCTATAAAAAAAGCCCCCCTCCTACTATTAGGAGAGAGGCCATCCCAAAAACCGATTTTAAAGTATGTTAAAATCGGGTATTGGTAAGATGACGGCAGGCTCGCTTGCCGCTTTATGCTTTGTAAGCGTTGAAAGG
>CAIVGO010000378.1 GCA_903905445.1 uncultured Bacteroidota bacterium | reverse complement strand
GAAATTAATGCGCCTACAACGAGGCCCACCACTACTGCGAAAAACACATTTGTATTAGAAACAATCACCGAGCCGCGACCAAAGAAATTCATGGTCATCTGTGCTGGCAACATCCACTGAATAATTGGGTAACAAGCAATACCTGTGATGATAATACTTGCCCAGTTGCCGCGGTTCAACGCGTTCTGAACGATGCTTGCGCTCAATTCAGCCGTTTGGCTTACACGCACCAGCAACATACCAACGATGGAGAATAAAATGCCCAAACCAGCAATCAACATAGGCAACAAGATCGGACCGATGCCGCCAAATGCGTCGTCGATGCCGCCACTGTCGCGAATAACAGAGTTGCCCAATACCATGGCAGCCAATACGGTTGCAACATAAGAACCGAACAAATCGGCACCCATACCAGCAACGTCACCTACGTTATCACCTACGTTATCGGCAATGGTTGCAGGATTCCGTGGATCATCTTCTGGAATACCTGCCTCTACTTTACCTACAAGGTCAGCACCTACGTCGGCCGCTTTTGTATAAATACCGCCACCTACACGGGCAAACAGCGCGATTGATTCAGCACCCAGCGAGAAACCCGCCAATACTTCTAGCACGCGTGACATTACGATATGTCCATCACGACCATAAATGCCGTTCATGAAATACATATAAAAAGCAACAAACAGGACACTCAAGCCAATTACAGCCAATCCTGCAACACCAAGTCCCATAACAGAACCGCCATTGAAAGAAACTTTAAGTGCCTGGGCCAAACTTGTGCGCGCCGCTTGTGTCGTACGTACATTGGCTTTGGTTGCGATACGCATACCGATGAAGCCTGCGGTGATGGAGAAAATAGCACCAATCACGAAAGCGACAACAATAAGTGGGTGACTGGTTGTTACTTGCATGCTCAACCAGCCTAAAAGTACGCTGGCAACAAGCACATAGATGGCTAGTACACGGTATTCCGCTTTAAGGAAAGACATGGCGCCATCCGCAATATTGGCGGCAATGCCGCTCATTTTTTCGTCGCCGGCATCTTGCTTAACCACCCATTGCTGGAGGATAAACATATAAACCAGACCCACTACACCGAAAAATGGAATTAAGTAAAGCAAAGAACTCATCCGGAATCTTTGTTTTGATGTGAAAAATTGTTGGAAATTCGTTTTATTGCACGTCTTGCTTATCCAGACAGCCTCCAAAAATACTACCTGAAAAGTTTAAAACGGCGGCAAAACTAAACAAAATTTGCAAGCTATCTAGTGTTCACAAAAGCATATACTATTTTTCCAAGAATCAGGCGATATTTTGAGCCAGTAAGCCCTCCAAATAATGCTGATCGATCCCAAATCCCGATTTTAAGGCAGCCACCTTTGCCAATGCTTGTGACGCCTGCGCTTTCAAACGCGCGTCCGCCACCGCTGTGATCATGACATTTTTTGCCGTGTGCTCGGTAGAAATGAATTCAAAAACATTGGTTTTATAACCCTCCGATTCCAACAATAAGGCGCGGATACCATCGGTGACAATTTCAGCCTGCCGTTCCTCCAGAATACCAAAACGCACCAGCGGAGCCAATTCATTTTGAGTATGCATGGCCTTCCGAATTTGTTTGTGGCAACAAGGTGCTACCACAATAGCCTTTGCCTGCCCTAATATCCCTTTTGCCAAGGCCAAATCGGTTGCCGTATCGCAAGCATGTAAGGCAATCAGCATATCAAGCCGCTCGGGATGGTACTTGTTAATGTCCTGCGCCACGAATTCTAAATGGGTAAATCCTGCTTCCTTTGACAGGTTATTGCAAAAATCCACCAGATTTTGCCGCAACTCAATACCGGTAATATGGGGTGTAAGTCCCAATTTATTGCTTAAAAAATCATACAATGCAAAAGTCAGGTATCCTTTCCCAGACCCCATATCTGCAATGTGCAAATCTGTCGGCAATGCATCTGTTTTAATAACGGAGGCAATAATTTCCAGAAACTTATTGATTTGCTTCCATTTATCCTGGGAAGCCGCCAGCACTTCTCCTTTTGCGCTGGTAATCCCGAGTCGATGTAACCAAGGCGCTGCAGGGTCCAACAGGCGCTGCTTATTCCGATCATGGGTTGTTTCGGCAGGAGCGGCCTGACTTGCTTTTTTAAACTGGATGGAAGCAATCCCTTTTTTATCAAATCCGAGGGAAATATCTTGGGTGGTGCTAAAAAAATCAGCATGCAAAAAGGCTTCTCCCAACAATGTTTGAAGGTAACTTAAGCCCATTTCGAGCCCGAAATTCTTGACTTCATCACGGGTTTTATAGCGGAAGGTAAAACTTAGTTGTAACGCCTGCTTAATTTCAACTGGGCGCAGGTACACATTTTTCAAGTCGGCCTGCGCTTTGGCCGTTGGTTTGCTCAAGGTACATTTCAAAAAAGCACCGGTTGTAAATGCGGTTTTAAAATGTGAATAAAACTGAGAAACGGGTGTTAAATGATCGTCTTGTAGCACGTGCTTATTGTTTCGGGCGTGGATTTTGTGGCATTTTACCTGCCCGGCGGCGCAATTCCTCTTCAATCATGCGTTGCGTATAATCTAGTTCACCTTTGGTACCAAATTGCTTTTGTTGTAAAAGGATCAGCCCCAAAAAGGCAATTAGACTTAAGGATCCCAACCCAAAAGCGGCAAAGGCAAGCCAAATAAAATTTAAAACTTTCGATAAAAAAGCCATCATGATCCACACGGCAGCCGAGGCGCCAACCATCATCGCCAATTTTTGTCGGCGTTGAAACTGGTCTATACGTTGGTACGATTTTTCCCGCAATTCCAATAAATGCTCAACGCCAAAATGACCCGGCCCAAGCTCGTTGAGTAGGTTAAAATCGTCATTCCCCTCTCTTTCGAGTCGGTCCAATGCTGATTCGGGTGATTTACGGCGTAATGTCATGTGCTAATGATAAAATACTTTTACCTAAAACGCTTCAAGATACCAATTGGTTGGCCAACGCTTAGGCTTTTACCAAAATTTGCCTGCAAATATCCAGTATTTGTATCGATTTGCCAACATCCAGCAAATTTGGCCGCTTGGATACTTCAAAACGCCTATTCAAACAAAACGGCAGTTCCCAATTTGGAAACTGCCGTAAAAGTATATGCTTTATGCTACGGGAAATTAACGCGGGAACAACAGTTCACGGTACTTCACCAGCGGCCAGTATTGATCGTCTACAATTCCCTCCAAGTCGTCCACGGCATCGCGAATGATTTCCATTTGCGGCTTGACTTTATTGCAGAGAATATCCGCTTCTTCCCGCAAATCATTTGCGTGGTGTACTTTTTCTAAGGCCTTGTGAAGTTTATCTAAACCTTCCTTGATTTCACCTGAATTTTTCAAAATACGCTTCAACACATCTTTCTGATAACCAATGGAATCGTCCATATCCAGGGCCTTCATGGCTGCAATATTATCGGCCAACTCGGTTTGGTAGCGCAATACGGCAGGCATTACATACGAATGCACCAACTCTACCAGCGATTTCGCCTCAATATCCAACTTGGTCACATAGCCGTGCAGTTGAACCTGATGAAATGCATCCAATTCTACAGCATTCATAATTCCTGATTTGCCATAAAATTCCTGCGCCAGTTTTTTGCTCAATACATCCAATGCCTCTGGCGTATTGGTAAAGTTGTTCAAGCCGCGCTCCTTCGCTTCTTCTTTCCATTCGTCGGAATAGTTATTTCCTTCAAACAGAATTGGTTTCGCCTTCCGGATATAGTTCTTTAATACCATCAGGATCGCCTCACCTTGTTCGGTGCCTTTGCTGGTCAACTTATCCACATCTGCTTTAAATTCAATCAATTGCAAGCCCATCATGGTATTCATTACAGTCATGGGTCCTGCACAGTTTTGGCTCGAACCTACCGCACGAATTTCAAATTTATTACCTGTAAATGCAAACGGTGAAGTCCGGTTACGGTCGGTATTATCCAACTCCAGGTTGGGTAGTTTGGAAATCAGGTCTATTGCGCGTTTCACTGCCGCATCGTCGGTTTTTTTGCCATTGGCAATTTGGCCGAGTAATTTGAACATCGCTTCCCCGATAAATACAGAAATAATTGCTGGTGGGGCTTCGTTGGCGCCAAGGCGGTGGTCGTTGCCCGCATGTGCAATACTTGCGCGCAGGATATCGGCGTATTTGTACACCGCCATCACAGTATTCACAAAGAACGTGAGGAAACTCAGGTTTTTGCTTGGCTCTTTCCCAGGGGAAAGGAGGTTTACCCCGGTATTTGTACCCATGCTCCAGTTGTTGTGCTTACCTGAACCGTTCACACCCGCAAATGGTTTTTCATGCAACAACACCCGCAACTTGTGACGACGTGCCACACGTTCCATCAAGTCCATCAACAACTGGTTATGGTCAACTGCAACATTGATTTCTTCAAAAATGGGTGCAACTTCATACTGTGAAGGCGCAACCTCATTGTGACGCGTGCGTACAGGAATACCCAACTTATGGCTTTCTGTTTCCAAATCGCGCATAAATGCATAAATGCGCTCAGGAATGGAGCCAAAATAGTGGTCTTCCAACTGTTGATGCTTGCTGGCTGGGCGACCTAACAAGGTGCGACCCGTCATGGCTAAGTCTGGACGCGCGTTAAATAAAGCCTCATCTACTACAAAATACTCTTGCTCCCAACCCAGGGTCGCAATCACTTTGTTCACGTTGGTATCAAATAACTGACAAACCGGTACGGCGGCACGATCCAAAAAAGATTGTGAACGCAACAAGGGCAGTTTAAAATCCTGCGCCTCTCCACCATAGGTAACAAAAATGGTTGGTACGCAAAGGGTTTTACCTTCGCCTACTTCCATGATAAACGCCGGACTACTTGGGTCCCATACGGTGTAACCGCGCGCTTCGAATGTACTCCGCATACCACCAGAAGGAAACGAAGAACCGTCTGGCTCCTGCTGTACCAAAGCACCACCCGTAAACTCTTCAATTACCCGCCCATCGTGGGTCATGGTAAAAAACGAGTCGTGTTTCTCGGCCGTTTTGCCGGTTAAAGGCTGAAACCAGTGGGCAAAGTGCGTGCAACCTTTTTGTTGTGCCCACTCTTTCAAACCATTGGCTATAACATCGGCCAAACCACGGCTCAATTTTTGGCCACTCTGTACAGCAGCTTTCAAACTCAAATAAGCATCTTCCGGCAAATGTTTTTTCATGGCGTCTTCGCCAAAAACATTTTCACCAAAATAAGAAGCAATGGTATCAAACTCCGATTCACCTGTGTCGAAAAACAAGGGATCCGGACGGTTTTCGATGGTATTTAATGCGTTAAAACGAGTGATGGACATATAATTGAGCGATTGTGTTACAAATGATCAGCATCGTGACCAGTGATCTCCAAGCAGATGCAAGATATTATTTTGAAATAAGCAAGCACGCATATTTAGATCAAAGCCGCACCAAACACTTATTTTTAGCGAAATTAAGTGTAGATTGTTTTTAAAAACACATTTTAATACGCCGAAACAATGCTTGATGGGGCAAAAATAAATGAATTTCAGCGAAAAACACTCGTTTCTAAAAAATGAATTTAAAAACTAAATTACAACGCATGCATATATTAATCGGATTTTTTAAATATTTTAAAAATATAAAAAGTAAAAAGTAATTTATTTCAGAATAAAGTAAACAAAAGCAGTGCCTTTCTCCCGCTTTCCTTCTATTTCATTTTCTTCATTTTTATTTAAAATTCTAATACTTGGCCTATAAAAAAAGCCCCCCTCCTACTATTAGGAGAGAGGCCATCCCAAAAACCGATTTTAAAGTATGTTAAAATCGGGTATTGGTAAGATGACGGCAGGCTCGCTTGCCGCTTTATGCTTTGTAAGCGTTGAAAGG
>CAIVGO010000377.1 GCA_903905445.1 uncultured Bacteroidota bacterium | reverse complement strand
TTGGCAGGCTGCAGGATAACAATCAGCCTCGTCAACTGGAATCCAGGTGGGTGCCCATGGAGTTAAAAATAGCCTGGAGTTTTGTGAAAAATTCGGGGTTAAAATCTTCTAAAACAACTGGATAGGCGTACAGGTATACCGTGATCTTAGGATTGTTCCATTGCACGATTTCAACGTTTGACCACTCTATGTGCCCCGATTTTACGGGTTTCAGCACGATCAATACCCGGATATGATTGATGGCCATCGCATCCAGCACATTTTGTTGGTGGCCAAAATCGGCGTTGGTTTTTTGAAAACAAACGATCACCAACTCCTGACCTTCCATGGCGCGAATCAATGCACGGTAAGCGACCTGTTCGCCTTGCAACACCTCCAGTTTAGGATGCTGAATCGGCACCATAGATGGCTTTTTAACCAATGCCGTCACCCAATGTTCCTGTTCCAGCAAGTAGTGTAGCAAACTGGAACCCATTTTGCCGATGGGTTCCAGGATTAGAATGCTGCGCATATGCTTCGTGTTTTTAAAAAGAATAGATCAGGTTCAGCCCTACTTGTCCGCTGCGAATCGATTGTTCGCCCACACCATTGACGGTGCCGTTGCGGGAGGAAGTTTCAAACTCGGCTTCCAGGCTGATCGCTGAATGTTTCAAAGGAAGTGAGTAGCCCAGGCTGGCTGTAAACGTAGTACCCACGGCGAATTGGTGTACATATTCATCAGTGGTTTCATTGGCCCGTTTGGAGGTCAGTTGGCCAAAACCAATGCTGCCACGCCCGTACAAGCCGCGATTGAATTTCTTGCTCGCATAATACTTGGCGGATGCGGAAAGGTTATAATAATTGAAGAAGTAACTGTCGCCAAAGTCGCCTTCCACACTGGTGGCAATAGAGCCTTTGATGCGCGAGCCCAAACCCAGGCCCTTCCATTTGGCCGGCGCATAATAAAACGCCATGGCCAAGTTGCCCGTAATGCCAGGATTAAAGGAACCTCCCAAGGCTTGCTGAAGTTGAGCCTTGGTATCGCCCATAAACAGGGTTTGGCCAAAGCCCATACCAAATTCGCCATACACAGGGACTTGTTTTTCTTGCGCGTTTGCAGTGCATGCGAGGGCCAATAAGGCCAAAAGGAACATACTTTTGATTGTCATGATTGTATTGTTTTATTGGTTGAATCAAATTGACAATACAAAAGTATGGGGGAACAAAAACCTGCGAATTGACTTGAGTTAAGTTCGCTTGCGCTGTTCAAAAAGGCGCTTTCGAATCCTGCTCAAACTTTCGGGTTGGATACCCAAATAGGAGGCAATATGGATTTGAGGCACCCGTTCGATCACTTTTGGGCGGTTTTTGATCAAATCAAGGTAGCGTTCCTCGGGACTCAAATTGGTGAGTATTTTGTTTTTTTTGCGCAAGCCTAAGAATCCATGCTCTACAAGAAGCCGGCCAAAGCGCTCAAACTTATGGTGTTGCTGGTATAATTGATGTAAATCTTTTTTGCTGATAATCAGGCATTCTGTCGTTTCAAGCGCCTGTATATTTTGTTCGGAGGGCTCTTCCGACAAAAAACTTTCTAAATCGGTGTACCAGGTGCCTTCAAAGAAAAACTGACCTGTTTTTTCCTCCCCGTCAACCGTAAAAAAATACCGTAGACATCCCGAATTGATAAAAATAGCGTTGCGACAAACATCGCCTTCCATCAGAAAAAACGCATGTTTCTGAAAGGTTTTAACCCGCATTTTAGAAGTTAACTCGGCAAATTCCGCATCCGTAAGTGATACGAATAGATTCATATTGGTGCGTAACAGATCGAACAT
>CAIVGO010000376.1 GCA_903905445.1 uncultured Bacteroidota bacterium | reverse complement strand
GGCATTTCAAAATTAAACCAGCAAATGGGGGATTTCAAATCGGCCCTCCAATCCCTGCAACAAGCCGAACAAACGGGCGTCCTGACAGAAGACCTTTACCAACGTTTCGGGGAAGTGTACTTAGCCCAAAAGGACACGAACCAAGCCAGCATCGCCTTCCAGAAAGCACTCGAAACACGACAACGTATTTTTGGGACAAAACACTACAAAACTGCCGAAACATACGCTTCCATAGGCGACTTGTACGTCCAAAAAGGGCAAATACAAGATGGGCTCGCACAATATCAGCAAGCCATTATTGCACAATGCGATAATTTTGAAGCAACCGATATCGCCCAAAACCCCGAACATTTTAACCGCACTTTTATCAGCCAGACATTGCCCGCGCTTTTTGCTAAAAAAATGGACGCGCTGCTTCTGTTGAGTGCTCAGAAAGGAACCGATCAAGCCTACCTGACCATGGCCTGGAACACCGCGAAAGCCGCCGTGTCGGTGATCGACTCCCTGAAATCGAGCCCCACCAAATCAGATGACGACAAACATCGATTGCTGGCTGAAAGCTATTCTGTGTTTGAAAAAGCCTTGCATATCGCCGCGCGCATCGGCCCTACGGCGGGACCAGATGCATTTGCGATCATGGAAAAAAGTAAATCTATTGTGTTGTTACAGGCCTTCCATAATGCCAATGCGACCCACATTGCCGGTATTCCGGATGCCATGCTCGACAAAGAATTGAGTTTGAAATACGAATTGAATACGCTGGAAGATAAGCTCGAATTGAATAGAGACAACGACTCAATAACGCGCGAACTCCGCACACGCTGGAATAAAGTTAAAAGTGATTATCAAAACTTAATTGCCGACTTTCGAAAAAACAACCCCGACTATTACCAATTGAAGTACGCGCCCACGGCCATTTCCGTGGAAACCGTACGGTCCGAATTGCTCACCGATGGGCAAGCGATTTTGGAATATTTTGTGGGTGATAGCAGTGTGTTTGCCCTCACGCTTTCAAAGACGGATTTGCAATTCAAAGAAATAAAAAAGACATTTCCTTTGGCGGAAATGGTTAGCACGCTTGCGGAAAGTATTCAAGGCGGCAACCCTTCCAGACCAGATTATACGGCCCATTTTAATGAAAAAGCTCAGCAATTCACGGCATCGGCTTCGTCGGTGTATCAGGCCGTTTTTGAACCTATTGCGTCCAATTTGCCGAAAAAAATAATCCTGGTTCCCGATGGTGTGTTAGCTTATGTCCCTTTTGATGCGCTTTTAGTCCAGCCAGTTAGCGCCGGTTTTGGCGACTTTAAAACGCATCCATACTTGATGCAAGCGCACGAAATCAGTTATGCTTATTCAATCGCCATGTTACTGGAAATCAAGAAAAAGCAAATTACGACCGAGGGGGTGCTGGCCATGGCACCTGTTTTTAAAGATTATAATGGCAGTTCGAATACCTTGGGGCAAGGCGTTCAGTTGGATTCACTCATTTATAATCAGTCTGAAGCCCAAACAGTACGCGACGCCATTGGTCAGGGTCAGGTGCTCCTTGGCGCGGATGCAAACAAACAACGATTCATGGCCTTAGCGCCCAATTTTAAGTTTGTGCACGTTGCGACACATGGCGTTGTCGATCAGCAATCGGGGTACCATTCTTTTCTTGCGTTTAGCCAAAACCAACAAAATCCCGATTCCAATCGGCTTTACTTGCGCGATTTG
>CAIVGO010000375.1 GCA_903905445.1 uncultured Bacteroidota bacterium | reverse complement strand
ATTTTTTCTGTTAATTTTTTACACGAACCTATATTTAAACGCCCTGTACTTGCATCGCCCCCTACCTTTGTTTTAAAATCAAAGGTTTTGCATTGTATGGTTCATTTTACAAGTTTACAAGATAACTTTAGGATCCTGCCTGGCATTTTGTGCCTGTTTTTAGGGTTCTGGTCAACTGTTTTGCCTGCGCAAAGTTGCGACCCCAATGGCAACATCCTGATTTTTTCCAATTACGACGGCGGATATTTGCGCATCCTGATCGACGAGGATATTCCCAACCTGAAAATTGGCGTTGCGAGCTACGAACCTACCCGCATCAGTATTTTTGGTCCTTATGCGGCCAATGTGACCGAAGTCGTGTATGCTGGTTATAATGCGTTTAATGGAACGGGTAATTTTCACTGCGACAGCTTAATTGCCATTACTTCAATCGATCCGCAATTCATTCCGAATGCAGCGGTGCAAATCAGAAACACACCCGCTGTGACCTTAATTGCAACAGATTTGGATACGATTTTCCCCGGATTTACAGATTTGATTGGTTTCAACGGCGGTATTATTGGGTGTTCTGGCTGCAATACAATCAATGCGACCGGCGGCAACAATACTTACTTGCAGGTACTGGATTATTTTAATACGACGTTTAATGGTTCGGCCCGATTTATCAAAGCGCGTTATGGCTGCTGGTGCGACACATTGGATTGTAGCCTGCCCATTGCCTGTTGCCAGGAATTGAACAGCGGAAGCAACCAGGCACTTGTCCTGACCGCAAGCAGCAACATCATATGCAACAATCAAGTAGTTACCATCAGTGCATCAACGGGTTTTGACACGTATATCTGGTCGACTGGCGCAAATACAAGCGGTATTCAAGTAACTACGGCGGGTACCTACACCGTAACCGCGCAAAACGAATGCGGTGCCTATACCGCCGAAATTACCATTGAACCTTGTCCAACAGAAGATTGTAAAAACGGTATAGACGACGATGGCGACGGGCTTATAGATCTAAATGACCCTGATTGCGCTTGTAACGGATCGAATACGCTGGCAAAAATTGCATTGCAAGCAGGAGGACCTTGCGACCCGAGCATTGCTTTTCGTGCCCTGTTTGTGCCCAATGTGGTAAGTTATCAGTGGTATCGCAACAACATCGCCTTGCCCAATGCAAACGGGCCGGTGTTGGTGATCGACAACAAAACCGTTAATTCTGGCGATTATTCAGTTTTATTGACTTTTTTAGACGGGACCTGCAGCCTTAGTCCGGCCGAAGCCGTGGTATTTAACACCGCGCCCGAATACCAGGCCACCGTAAGCCCGGCCAATTGTTTTGGCGCGGCAACCGGCATGGTCGATCTGAATTTTACCAACAACATTTCGTTGCTTTCCATTGAATGGTTTGATGCAGCGGGCCAACTCTTAGGCAACCAACCACTTGTAACGCAATTGCCCGCAGGGGCCTATGCCCTCAAAATTCGATACGGCGCCCAATGTGTGCTGAGCGACACCTTTATTATTGTACAACCCCTCGAACTGCTTCTAAAGGCCGAAGTAACCGACGCGACTTGCAACACCAATGGACTCGGAAAAATACTCCTGGGCATCGAAGGCGGCACCACGCCTTACCTGATCGCTTTGAATAATGGAACACCGGGTACTGCTGCTGCGTTTGAACTGCCTGCCGGAACCTATAACATCCAGGTAGCCGATGCAGAAGGCTGTGAAAAAGAATTGGATACTTTGCGTATCTTATCCGCACCTACCTTTTCGTTAGATATCGAAGGTCCAACGGATATACTGGAAATCGGGGATACCTTTCTGCTTAAAGCCGTTTCTACCTATCCACTTGATCAGTTGACCCTCAATTGGTTACCCGACGGATCGTTAAACTGCACTAATTGCCCCCTTGCGCAGGGAATTGCCCTCGGAAACACGCAGTTTGCCCTAAGCGCCATTGACCCATTGGGATGCACGGCAACCGCTTATTGGGAAATAAAAGTGGATCAAAGCATCGAATTTTATGTACCCAATGTCTTTTTAATAAATGATTCGGGCATCAACGACCAATTTCAAATTTTCCCGGGAAAAGGCGTAGAGCGCGTAATTTCCCTGCAAATTTTTGATCGGTGGGGCAACATGGTACATGATAGCGTGGAAGCCTGGGATGGGCGGGTGAAAGGAAAAGAACGGATAGCCGGGGTTTACACCTGGTTGGCGGAAATCAAATTTTTAAACGGAAAAATCGAGCGTAAAAGCGGTAATGTTACCCTGATTCGGTAAAACAAACCACAAGTTTAATGAATTTCTCTATGTATAAAATTTACGTCCTGATGCTCGGGTGCTTGTTGTTTGCACCAAATTTGTCTTTTGCTCAAAAAAACATCGTGACCTATGCGGGAAACGCTGGCAAAGAAACTTTTTACGATGTATTACAAATCAGCGATGGCAGCTTTCTGGTAAGTGGGTACGCTTCCGACCTGGATTGGATCGCCCTAACGGTACCGCATATTGAATTGGGCAATACAAGCAGTATCCATAATACCCAGGGCACCAACCGCGTCGGCTTTTTGCTGCACCTCTCTGCCGATTTTCAAAAAATGCTGCATGTGGTGCATTTTCCGTTGGGCCATGTGGAAGATGTGCGGTTTATCAAAACCAATACCCTCCCTTACCAGCCCACTGGCGATTTGTACATCAGCGGCACCACCAACGATACCCGCGCCCGGGAAGGCGGCTATTTTTTGGCCAAATTAGACCATAATTTCATCGACGGCATCCCTGGCAGCTTAATTTGGGTAAACAACAACTGGGCAGAATCCGGTCCCAAAGAATACCAGCCCTGGGACGTGGCCCCCAACGGCGATGTTTATGTGGTGCAAGGCCAAAACCACGCCTACGACTGGAGTGCAATGTATTGCATAGATGGCGCTACGGGCAACCGAAAAGTGGTGGAAAACTGGCGCACCCACTGGCTCAAAGCAGGCGGCGAATGGAAAGGCGTACCTGCCAGCACTTACCCCAATGGCGGAGCGAATGCACTGGATTACAGCGGAATTGTGTTTAAAGCCTGGGGACGTTGTGATTTGCGCTCCTGGACCAATGAAGACTTCAAATGGACGCGCCCCGACGAAAATGGCGGCACCAAAGTGGGAAAATGGCCCCTCGATGTGTTTTTTAATGGCCCCTGCGATCCGACAGCGCCCACCAACAATGGTCCAGGGTACAATGGTTATAGTTTGGCGGCCTGTTGCCCCGTGTATGGCGCGACCAATATTGTTGTGGATCGGCGCAATGGCGATGTGTACCTCGGCATGAACATCAAAAGTGTGGCTGCCAATGGTTCGCCCGATTTTGAGCCCGCCGTGATTGCCATGGATGCTACAGGAACCCTTAAATGGTGGAGCCGCCTGTACCACGAAATCACACCCGCGGGCGATACGGTATATTCTGTCCCCGATCAGTATGTAGATGCACTGGCCATTGATTATAAAAACGATGCGCTTACAGTGGGCGCCCGCTGTCATGGCAACAACGTGGAAAACTTTTGGGAAGGCAATCAAATTTTGGCAAACCAGTCCGCTTCCGGTTTTCAAAATCGATTTACCGGAACCAATGGCAATATCCACATTTCCTGGTTAGGTAAATTGCAACTCGGCAATGGCATGCTCACCCACAGCACCTACATGGCCGAATACGCGGAAGGCACCGGCGCGCTCGGAACACCCCATCCCGACCCCAACCTCGATGGATGGCCCAACCCCAATGCTGGCTGGCCAAATGTAAATACCACCCGAATAGCCCGTAACAACCTGAAAGTGAGTGCAAATGGTGAAGTGATCGTGATTGCTGCTGGCAGACGAACCATTACCACCCGCAATGCCTACCAAAAAATGGTCAAACCGGCCAATGGTGGCGTATCGAGCTGGAATGCCTTTGTGCGCGTGTATGAACCCGATTTTAGCAAACCCTTGTACAGTTCTCTCGTCGTAGGTCAGTGGGATACGCTCACCCAAAATGGCGGCGGAAACACAGAACTATTTGGCGTGTACAAAACGACCAAAGGGGTGGTATGTGTTGGTCGGCAAACCGCAGATGCAAACGGACTGGCCAACGGGAATAAT
>CAIVGO010000374.1 GCA_903905445.1 uncultured Bacteroidota bacterium | reverse complement strand
GGCCTCTATTGTATTGTTTAGCACCGTTGCAGTGCAAACTGGCATGACGTTCCACGCAGGCATTGCTGCAGCCAAAGGAGCCGTCGAAGGACTCACCCGCGCATTGGCCGCCGAACTTGCCCCGCTGGTGCGGGTAAATTGCATTGCACCCTCGCTCACCGATACGCCTTTGGCTGCCAACTTACTCAACTCCGAAGAAAAACGCAACAACTCCGCCAACCGCCACCCGCTCCGCCGCATTGGAACCCCGGAAGATATGGCCGCAATGGCCCTGTTTTTATTGGATGAAAACAGCGGATTTATGACCGGCCAGGTGCTGCATGTAGATGGCGGATTGGGAAATTTGCGTTAAGCCTATGCTGAAGAAAAACGGACTTCCCGAAAAAATATGCCCCGTGTGCGGACGACCCTTTGCGTGGCGCAAAAAATGGGAAAAAGTTTGGGAAGAGGTTCGGTATTGTAGCGATCGTTGCCGGAATAATAAGAAAAAACCCGATATTGCACCGAGCTGATAGCCAAACATATCACAAACCCAGCTCCCCACTGTATATGCGATTACCACTCCTCATTGTTGCTTTCTTCGCCTTGCATTGCAAACCCGACAATACGACACCCATTCCTGGGGATCCGGTTCAACCCGATACGTTTTACGTGGGTGCCGACCTTAGTTACACCAATGAAATGGAAGATTGCGGGGTGGTATTCAAGGAAAATGGTGTTGCAAAAGAGCCCTACCAAATGTTTGCCGACAATGGCTGCAACATGGTGCGACTCCGCCTTTGGCACACGCCCTCCTGGTATGATACCCTCAATGCTGGCAAACGCTATTCTGATTTCCAGGATGTACGCCGCAGCATGATCCGGGCAAAAGCCGCTGGTATGCCCGTATTGTTGAACATCCATTTTTCTGATATTTGGGCCGATCCGCAACGGCAAATTGCCCCAAAAGCCTGGCAACCGGTAGTAGCCAACCTTTCGGTGCTCAAAGATTCCGTGTTCAATTACGTGCAATCAACCCTCCTGCGCTTGCAAGCCGATGGCCTATCGCCCGAAATGGTGCAAATTGGCAATGAAACCAACCGCGGGATCATTCTTTCCCCAGCCGACGATGCGGCCAATGCGCCCATCAATTGGCCCCGCAATGCAGCGCTTTTCAACGCAGGTATCAGTGCCGTGCGCGCCGTGGAAGCCTCCAGTGGCAAAAAAATTAAAATTGCCCTGCACCTCGCCGGACCAGCAGCAACACCCGATTTGATGGAAAAATTCTGGGCCAATGGCGTGCGCGATTTTGATGTGATCGGTATGTCGTACTACTGGGCCTGGCACAAACCCACCACCATCGCCGAAGCAGGCGCAACCACGGCTTATTTGCGCCAACGGTATGCCGGAAAAGAAGTGATTATTTTTGAAACAGGGTATATCTGGACGAATGCCAGCAACGACCAATCGAACAATATTATCAGCGAAACACACCCCGACTATGCGCCCGCCAGCCCCGAAAATCAGCTTAAATGGCTGGTTGACCTGAGCACGGAAATTAAAAAACGCGGCGGTATAGGCGTTTTATACTGGGAACCATCCTGGGTTTCGTCGCCTTGCTACAACCCTTGGGGACAAGGCTCGGCGCAAGAACACGCTACGTTCTTCGATTTTAACAACAATGTGCTGCCCAATGGCGGTATGCGTTGGTTCAAATCAAAATTTTAAGCTCCTAAGCCTGGTATTTCCCTGCACACGCATCCCGCCTGTGCAGGGAAATTATTTTATCTTTGAAATAATTTAGACCTTTGTAGCATGAAAAATCGTGTTTTAGCCTGGTCAATTATAGCGTTTTCCACCATTTTGCTGTTTTGCCCCGCCTGCGATCCGGTGGCGGCTCCTTTGGATGCGGATACCCGTTTGCGCATCGATACTACGGTGCAGGCCATCAACCGCAAAGCCCAACTTGAAATAGACAGTCAGTGCAAACAAGCACAATTAACTATATTGCCCAAACTAATTGATTCGATCAAGCAAGTGCGTAAAAGCGAGATTGAAGCCCAATTGCGCAGCATTCCTAAATAAATTAAAGTTGCCTTAACGCAGGAATCTTCATCTTTACCGCGTCCAATCCGGAAATCACCTACCACCGCCGGAACCCTACCTGTCATGCGCAAGTTATTTGTTATTCTTTCCATCGTTTTCCCTGTATTGTGTCTAATACTGGGTCTTTTAGTACACCCTTTTTGGTTTTGGTGCCTTGCTGTTGTCATTCCCATCGCTATTTGGGGTTTTTACGACATGAGTCAAACCCGCCACGCCATTGCCCGCAATTTCCCGATTGTAGGCCGCACGCGCTATGTCGCCGAGTTTTTGCGGCCCAAATTGTACCAGTATTTTGTTGAATCGGATACCGACGGCAGGCCGTTTCACCGCATCGACCGAAGCATGATTTACCAACGTGCTAAAAACCAGGTAGATACGATGCCTTTTGGTACTCAATTGGACTTATACGCCGAAGGGTACGAGTGGATGAACCACAGCATTGCCGCCCTCGATAAAAAGGACATGAACACCGATATTCGGGTCATGGTGGGCGGTCCGCAATGCAAACAACCCTACTCCCTGAGTGTGCTCAATGTGAGTGCCATGTCTTTCGGTTCTTTGAGTAAAAATGCCATTTTAGCCTTGAACGGAGGCGCTAAAATGGGCAATTTTGCCCACAATACCGGCGAAGGCAGCATTAGTCCTTATCATTTGGAACCTGGTGGCGATATCATTTACCAGGTCGGTACTGGCTATTTTGGCTGCCGTGCTGACGATGGCGGTTTCGACCCGGAAGCCTTTCGCGCAACGGTCGCGCCCCCGCAGGTACGTATGATCGAACTAAAATTATCGCAAGGCGCCAAACCAGGCCACGGCGGTATTTTACCTGCACAAAAAAACACCCCGGAAATTGCTGCCATCCGCAAAATACAACCCGGGGTAGATGTAGATTCTCCGCCCTACCACCGCGCTTTCAATGACCCGGAAGGACTCCTGCGCTTGTTGCAACAAATGCGCGAACTGTCAGACGGTCGCCCGGTAGGCTTCAAATTATGTGTGGGCAATCCGCACGAATTCTTGTGTATTTGCAAAGCCATGCTGAAAACGGGCATTTACCCCGATTTTATTACGGTAGATGGTGGAGAAGGCGGTACCGGCGCAGCTCCTGTTGAGTTTTCCAATTTTGTGGGCATGCCTTTCCGGGAGGCGGTCGCGTTTGTACACAATGCATTGTTAGGATTCGGACTGCGCAAACACATCCGCGTCATTGCTTCCGGCCATATTGTATCGGGTTTTGATATTTACCGGGCACATGCTTTAGGCGCTGATGCCTGCAATGCTGCCCGCGCGATGATGATTGCCCTCGGCTGTATTCAGGCCCTCGAATGCAATAAAAACACCTGCCCGACCGGTGTGGCGACCCAGGATGCATTTCTTATGAAAGGCCTGGTGGTAGAAAACAAAACCGTGCGGGTGTACAATTACCATAAAAAAACGGTGGGCAGCTTTGTAGAATTGATGGCAGGCGCTGGCATGGACAATCCATCCAAAATCAGCCGCCGCAGCATCAGCCGCCGGGTATTGATGAATCAGGTAAAACGGTACGACGAAATTTATCCGTACCTGCCGGAAGGGTGCCTGCTCCAGCCCGAAACCACCCCCAACGACTGGAAAGACATGATGGGAATGGCTTCGGCGGAGGCCTGGAATTAGGTTAAAACTCTAATTTGTACGCCAAAATTGGAATTAAGGGTGCCTGAGAATACGATTTTACCGATTTGGTTTTGTCATCGTAGTACCGGCCGCCAAAATTGCTGCGGTTCGAGGTGTTTTGAATATCCAACGAAAAGGTCGTTGCAAGGTGCCGATAATTGCGCTTGATCCGTACGCCCGTATCCATGCGGAAATATGCGGGCAGTTTTTCTTCAAAAGCGTGGTTCAAATCGCGTACCGTTTCACCCTGCGCAATGGAGGTAGCCAAATCAATGGGGGTTTCGCGCAAACCACCCATGTAGGTTATTTTTAAATTGACCCCGAATGTCCGGTTTTTGCGGCCGCGGGTCCAGTCCCATTCTTTACCTGCCACCAAACTGTTGACAAATTTTGTATTAAAACGGCTATCGCGCCAAACCTTGTCGCTCCCCTGATTTTTTGCCTCAAACAAGGCAGCAGACGCCATGATATAAAAGCCGCGGGTTAAAAACTTTTCTACCGTTAACTCCACGCCGTAGTTTTTACCCCGTCCCTGGTTGTCTAATTTTTCGTTTACAAAACCGTCCTGAACATTCAGAATTGAAAATGCGTCCTTTTCCGCAGCATTCACGGGTGCTTGTCGAAGCGCCTGATAGTATATTTCGGGTTTGATGTGCCAGTTGCCAGGCAAAGATTGGTCGAACGAAAGCACAAAATGCCGCGCTTTGGTGAAACCTAATTCTTTGTTCGGATTGATGATTGCTCCATTTTCCTCCATTTGGGTAAAATACACCCCCAATGCCTGCAATTGTGCATGTTCGCCGTAACCGAAACTCAGCGATTGACGGTCCGAAAATGCATATTTCACTGAGGCGCGCGGCTCTATGGAATAGGTATTGTTGAGCAAAAAGAACATGGCATGCGCGCCGCCGCTCAGGGTCAGGCGTTCGCTGGGCCGGTATTGCCATTGGGCAAACGTGTTGATGCTCGTTGCATCGCCTTCATTGCGCAATTCCTCCACCAAACGGGCTTGTTCACTATTCCATTCGCCTTGTTTGAGGTTAAAACGCAGGAAGTTCGCGTAGGCACCCGCGCGCAACAGGTGTCGGGCATTGATTTTATGGTTGAGCGTACTGGAAATGGTCCATTTATTTTGCAAATGCCGGGTATCTTCTAAACGCCGCACGCTGTAATTATCCAGGAATTTATCGGTTAAAATGGCATTTTCGGTGCCAGAAAAAGCAACAATGGTTTTCAATCCTGTGCGTTCACCCAGCACCACACTGTGGGTGAGTCCGAGTACTCCAGTATTCGCCAGGAAGTTTTCGGTGTAACGCTTATCACCGTTTTCGAGCCACAACAAGGAGTCGGCTTCCCCTTTCAGTTTTTGATCGCTCAGACCGCCCATACCAAACAGGGTAAAATTCCCGGCTTTTCCGGCAGGCATCCAGATATTAAACGACAAATCCTGAAAATTGGTGGTCGCGTCGCCAATTTGTACGCCCATTTTTGAAATTACCGATAAGGTTGAATAGCGGTAATTGACCAAAAACGAGCCGTTGCGCTTGCCCAATCGGAGTGGACCCTCAGCGGCGGCATCAATGCCCAACACACCTGCCTGGAACGTAAATTCGCGTTTTTCGGAATTGCCTTTGCGCAGTTTCAGATCAAATACCCCCGATAAGGCATTGCCGTATTCGGACGGAAACGCCCCCGTCAGAAAATCAGAATTACTCAACAATTGCGCGCTCAGAATCGAAATACCGCCGCCGGAAGTACCCACCGCCGAAAAATGGTTCGGATTGGGAATATCCACGCCTTCCATGCGCCAAAGCAGGCCATTCGGTGCATTGCCGCGAATTACAATGGTGTTGTTGCCATCATCGTTCATGGCAACGCCCGCAAAAGAAGATGCCATCCGCGCCGGATCGTTCACCGCAGCGGCAAAACGTTGGGTTTCTTCTACCGAAAAGGTACGCGCACTCACCACGGAAAGCTCATTGAGCGCTTTTTGCTTTTGCACCTTGGCTTTAATCACCACTTCTTTGCTTTCAAATACGCTTTCCTCCATTTCGATGCTTACATCGGTTTCTTTGCCCGAATTGAGCGTAATATTGGGCACCGTAAAATCTTTATAGCCCAAGTAAGTGATGCGCAGGGTGTGTTTGCCCACCGGCACATTGGGGATGCGGAAACGGCCATCTGCATCGGTAGCAATACCGCGTACCGGATCGACACTGATGAGCGCCACCGTAGCACCGATCAATGGGCTTTTGAGGGCTTTGTCCAAAACGACTCCTTTGAGGGTTTGGGTATAAATTTGCGCTTGTAGTCGGCCGGGAAAAACCAGTATGCCCGTAAAAAAGATAAAAAGAAGGGTCGTTTTAAAAAGTTGTTTTTGCATCACGCTTAGTTTTAATCAAAGTCAATCGGTCTGAAGCCATTTCCGGGTGATGGAAAGGAAGGGCCTCGTACGCAGCCCTCCCCATCTTGAATTTTCAAACTTCACCCGTAATGAACTTAGAAATCGAATGGAGACCCGCAAGGGCCTACCTGACCCTTATGTCGATTTAAAACTATTTTATGCTTGGCGTGCTGCTGGCATATATGAGCCAATAATCTTGGCTACCCACAACTATTTTTTTAAAATCAAAAACTCTACCCGCCGATTCTGTGCCCGACCTTCATCGGTTTCGTTGCTTGCAATGGGCTTTCCTTCTCCAAATCCTTTAAATTTCAAACGCGTGGCGGCAATTTTATTTTGTACCAAAAACGCAACCACGGCTTTGGCGCGGCGGCTGGACAGGTCCAGATTGTAGGCATCTTCACCAAAATTGTCCGTGTGGCCGCCAATTTCAACCACCATTTTGGGGTGTTCTTTCAGGATTTTGAGCAGTTTGTTCAACTCCACAAAAGAACGCGGCATCAGTTCGTCGCGGTCAAATTCGAAATAAATATTTTTGAGTTGAATGGTTTTACCCGGTTCCAGGGTTTGGCGCGTCAAATCATCTGGTTTTACTGGGACGGGCAAATAGGGCGGCGATTTTTTAACCAAAACATCCTCGATATAATAATAGGCATAGTTGAAACAATCTTCCCGATAGGCAGTCGTGAGCGTATTCGCATCATCGGTAAAATTGCCAATTACAATAAATTCTGCCTCGTATTTGGCCTGAAAATACCCGCTGACTTTTACCCACTTACCTTCTGGCGCTTCAATGATGTTGGTGGCCAGCATTTGGGCTTCCCGCACCAGTACCTCATCGGTGGTACGCTTGATTTCGCCCACCGAAAAATAAGCCCCTAAATTGTTCATTTGAAGCGACTTTTGAAGGTGGGTGGTCCAAAACTCCACATAATAGGTCTGACCGATAACCAGCGGCTCCATCAATTGAATTTCGATGTATTCGCGACAATGCGGTTTGCCATTGGTGCACCCATAAAGGGTCAGGCCCGCCATGCTTTTTCCAGTGCGTGCCGTTTGTTCCCCAAACCCCTTTTCACGCCAGTCTACCGGCACCCGCACACCCGGACCATACACATCGGGGCTGGCGGTCGTGGCGCTGAACCAATATTTGACGACCTCGCCGAATACCGAACCTTTATACGACCAGCCAATCGGTGCGTTGGCAAAGCGCTCAAAGCTTGGGTTGGGGACAATGTTTGACTGTCCGTTCACGTCTGCTAAAGGCCAAAATAATATTTGTATTAGCAGGAACGGCCAAATTATATACTGCACGGAAGTTTGTTTCATAGGACAAATGAAAAACAGGAAGAGAGTAACGCTCAAATATCGGGGAATCGACACAATAAAATTCTAAATTCTGCTGCATGTTAAATGTTAAATAAAATTTATATTAGGTCTACGCTGTTTGACAGATCCCTGTAAATTTGCCATATTTTATAAAAAAATGGCCTTCAGGAACAGTTTCGGAATGGTTTTTGGATTGTTGGCAAATGTCGAGGCTTTGCAATACGACAAGTAATAATTCAAACGCGCTATTTTGACAGTCCCTAAAGGCTGTTCAACTCCAATTTTTCATCTATTAACAAATTGTCAAGCATTTCATCATGAACATCGCTGTAGTTGGTACCGGATACGTTGGTTTGGTTACCGGAACCTGTTTTGCCGAAACTGGCAACCAAGTAATCTGTGTTGATATTAACGAAGAGAAAATCAAAAGCCTCAAAAACGGCAAAGTGCCCATTTTTGAACCAGGCCTCGAATTGCTTTTCGAACGCAATACCAAAGAAGGTCGTTTGCATTTTACCACCAACCTCAAAGAAGCGGTGGATGCAGCCCAAATTATCTTCTTAGCTCTGCCTACACCGCCGGGTGCCGATGGCCACGCCGATTTGTCGTACATCATGGGCGTAGCACGCGATTTGAGCGAAATCATAACCGATTATAAGGTAATTGTGGATAAAAGCACGGTGCCTGTTACCACTGCAGAGAAAGTAACGGCCGTTTTGGCAGAAAAACTGCCTAAAAAAATGTTCGACGTGGTTTCAAACCCCGAGTTTTTGCGCGAAGGCGTAGCGGTGGATGACTTTATGAAACCGGACCGTGTAGTAATTGGTACCAAAAGCGAAAAAGCGCGCAAAGTGATGAAGTTGCTGTACGAACCATTCGTACGCCAGGGCAATCCAATCTATTTTATGGATGAGCGCTCTGCGGAAATGACCAAGTACGCCGCCAATGCATACCTGGCTGCCCGGATTTCTTTCATGAACGAAATTGCCAATTTGTGCGAAAAAGTAGGCGCGAACGTGGACAGTGTGCGCATCGGCATGGGCAGCGATAACCGTATCGGCAAACGCTTCTTATTCCCGGGTATCGGTTACGGCGGCTCTTGCTTCCCGAAAGACGTGCAAGCGCTTGCGAAAACGGCCAGCGACTACTCCTACGATTTCAAAATCCTGAAATCGGTGATGAAAGTAAACGCAATCCAGAAAACAACCCTCGGTAAAAAGATCCGCAAGCATTATAAAAACGAACTCGCGGGCAAAACCTTTGCTGTTTGGGGCCTTGCCTTCAAACCCAATACCGATGATATCCGCGAAGCACCCGCCCTCGTCATCATTGACGAACTGCTCGAAGCAGGCGCTAAAGTAAATGCCTTCGACCCGGAAGCAATGAACAACGTGAAAGCGATCTATGGCGACCGCGTCAATTTCTGCGCAAATATTTATGCTACCCTCGAAAATGCCGATTG
>CAIVGO010000373.1 GCA_903905445.1 uncultured Bacteroidota bacterium | reverse complement strand
CTCAAACGATTGCCGGAAATGCTGCCCGAACGCCCCAAGATCCTGTTTTAAAATAGCCTGCCAACAACCCTCGGCCGCTTCTGCCAGTTTTTGCGCACCTGTTGCCGTAATGCGGGTGTCTGCCAGCACTTGATACCCTTTGGCCCGCGGACCGAGCGTCACCAAATACAAGTGATTTTCCAACCATTGCAGGATCGATTCGTCTTGTTCGGTTGCGATCTGTTCGGGCCAATAACCGTTGTTGTAATGCAATTTATTCAGTCCCGGCAGCACAATACCCAACGCATCCTGGGATCCCGAAACCTCCTGGGTGCCTGGCGGATTTTCGAAACGAAACAATATTTTGGCCAATTGCTCCGGATTTCCGTCGGGTAAAGCGGTATGCCACAATTCCATCGCTTTTTTGCGGGTACTGGTCGCCATGCCGCTGCGATCGTTGAAATCGTGGGTCGGCTCCAGGCTCAGCGTGAGTACCGGACCGGGATACAGGGCCGAAACCCAGGGCTGATCGAGCCAGCCCCCGGCAAGGTCGATGCGAAAAGGAATGGTGCAGGCCACCCGCAGGGTCGTTGTGCTTCGGACGGGCAAACTGCCTTCGGGCAAACGCCGCGAAACCTCGTACGCAATGTTGCGCCCACGGCATAATTCTTCCTTGGCAGGCGTGTGCCCATCTTCATTCACAAAAAAAACATCGGGTTGAATCTGGTCCATTTCTGCCAAAAAATCGAGCATGCCCATGCCACTGTTCACATACACGGCATGCACACAAGCAAGCGCCTGGAGCATAAACTGCCGCTCGGTTTGCGGATTGACCGGGTAGCGGCCTTTTAAATGAAATACATTTTCATCGGAGCCGATACACACGTACAAATCGCCCCATTTGGCTGCTTCGCGCAAAAAAGCCACATGTCCGCTGTGCAGCAGATCAAAACATCCGGTTACCATCACCTTTTTGTTGGTGGTCGGCAGGGTTGGTACTAAATCCTCCATGGGTACAAATAGGTATGGGTTGTAAACGCCGCCGCAACCGGTTTTGTGCAAATCATTTTAATTCCACAAAACCGATTGCTTTTGCGTTTAAAAAAGCGGGACGGGGCGTACATTCGCAATTGCGGACGCAAAATCGCAAATATTCTGAAAATCAACATCGCTCCTTTTTGGATTCCGGTCGCCGCCCTGTCGGCATTGGCTTCCTTGTGCTGGCTGACAGGCTTTAATGGCTTGTACGGACAGGATGCGCATGCGTATTTGCAGCAGAGTAGGCTGTTTTTTAATTTTTTGCAAGATTTTTCAAAATGGCCTGTCCGGGAACCGCTATCGGAACTGGCACCGGGCTATCCGTTCGCGGGCGCGTGTGTGCGTCTGCTCGTGGGCGATGCGGTGTTTGCCCTGCAAATGGTGTCTTTGGGCGCTTATGCAGGGTCAATTTGGCTTTTTCAAGCCTTATTGCGACAGCTTACTCCCGGTGCGCATGCGGCAAGTCGCCTCACTTATACCGTTTTGTTATGCGCCATGGCCCCGCTGCTCGTGCGGGCGGGCGTGAGCAGCATGTCGGATGCGCTGGGTTTGATGTTTTGTATGGCCACCTTGCTGGTCGTATTACGCGCCCTGCAACGCCCTTCCTGGTGGTTGCCGCTTTTGGCCGGATTATTGGCCGCCTGCGCTTGCATCGTGAGATTTTCCAACGCGCCTTTGTTGATGCCCTCGTTGCTGGTATTGTTTGTACACCTGTGGAAGCGAAAACACTTTGTAAGTCTTTTAGCCTATGGTTTGGTGGGTGCGGCGGTGTTGTTGTCCCTATTTTGGCATGCCGGTTGGGCAAAACATTCCATGTGGCAGGATTGGTCGGCCTGGAACCTTTTTAGGCGCAATTTTGAGACCTCCAATGGGCAATTGTCCTACTATTTGCCCAATATAGGCTATATTTTGGTGTATCCGGTG
>CAIVGO010000372.1 GCA_903905445.1 uncultured Bacteroidota bacterium | reverse complement strand
TGCAGAAAGGGCCAAGGGCAAGTAAAGTGTTTGTTTTCCCGGAAAAGCGGGGTATTGAATAGGACTATATTATTTCTGGAATTGCTTCGTCAAGGTAGTTTGGCCACTCACCACGCGGATCACATAATTACCCGGTGTAAGGCTTCCCACTTCCACGTTGAACACTATATTTTCAGCAGACAACACCCCCGTTTGAACCAGGCGGCCCGCAAAATCGTACAACTGCCATTGGGCATCCTCCTGAAACATTTCATCCAATTCCACGCGCAACTGATCCTGCACAGGCGAAGGTGCAAGCCGAATGCCTGCTTTGTTATCAAATACCACCGTTGCTACCGGGCTATACGAAAACTGCCCATCAAAATCCACCTGTTTCAAGCGGTAATAATTGATGCCGCTCAAAGGCGTTTCGTCCGTGAAGGTGTAGTTTTGGATGCTGGTGGTCGTACCCGCGCCGTTCACTTTACCGATGGTGCGGAAATCCGTGCCATTACCCGAGCGTTCGATGGCGAAGAAACTGTTGTTTTCTTCGGTGGCGGTGGAGAAGGTAAGTTGGGCTTGGTTGTTTTGGCGGGTAGCGTTGAAGGAAATTAGTTTGATGGGGAGAGAAGAGGCCGGAACCAATTCTCCATTTGAAATAGCCCCCGTACCTGCATAACCTGTAAAAGAAACCTGCGCCAATTGTGCCGTGGAAAGACCACCAGCGCCCACCATAATTTTACCTGCCGAGCCCGTCCAACCTGTAATGGTTAAAGTTTGTCCCGCAGTCCAGATCACACCGCTGCTGTTTGAAAAGGTCAGGGTATGCTCGCCTGTGCCTAGTGAAATGTCAGAACTTGCAGTCAATTGAAGCGTACCAACAGTCTCTGAAAACCCGGAGGTTACCAATGCTCCACCACTCAAAATAATTTGACCGGCATCAGCAAGAACGTCAGCGGCTCCTAGTTGCAAAACGCCACCATTTATCGTAGTACCCCCTGAGTAGGTATTTGCTCCTGAAAGCGTTACAGTCCCGCTAGTATTCTTAGTAAATGTACCTGTACCCCCAATTATTATACTTATCAATCCTTCATTTGCTGTTGTTGAACTTGGTGTTAAGGTTCCTAAATAACCCGTTATGTCACCAGATGTTAATGTTAGAGCACCAATCGTTTCATTATATGTAACACAATTCAAAGTTCCTCCATTTACATTTACGGCTCCTGCATCTAAAAGCACAGTACCTGTACCGCCTAATACCAAAACGCCATCATTTATCGTAGTACCGCCTGAGTAGGTATTTACTCCTGAAAGCGTTACAATTCCGCTAGTATTCTTTGTAAATGTACCTGATCCCCCAATTATTTTACTTATAGTTCCAGCACTTGCTGTTGTTGAACTTGGTGTTAAGGTTCCTGTAGTACCCGTTATGCTACCAGATGTTAATGTAAGGGCACCAATCGTTTCATTAACTGTAGTACAACTTAGTGTTCCGCCATTTACATTTACGGCTCCTGCATTTGCAAGGACATTACCTGAGGGGCCTAATAACAAAGTGCCACTGTTGATTGTGGTGCCTCCATTATAAGTGTTTGTACCGATAAGTTGTAAGGTACCTGTACCTGTAGCAGAAATTACTAAACTAGAATTGGGACCGCTAATAACGCCTTGAAATGTGTTTGTTGCATTATTTCCAAGCGTGATGGTTCTTGAGGTATTGCCACCCAAGTCCATAGCATTTGAAAATATTAAGAGTGCCGTATTTGAAGCCGGGGCAATTGACGATCCTAATGTAAAGTCGCCGCCAATTGTTATTCCACCTGGGAATTTTCCTGATAAATTTCTGTTCGCATTAGCGGCCAAAGTACCACCAATAATTAAAAGAGATCCACCAGCCCCCAAAGCATTGGTGCCTCTAAGAATGACTGTACCGCCAGACAACGTAAAACCGCCAGTATAGTTACCACCTGTTAAAGCGAGTACACCTGAACCGCTTTTTATAAATCCAGTACCAGTAGCTGTTGAAAAACCCTGAGTACTAAAATCCAAAGTAGCACCGCTACCCACATCAAATGTTATTTTGACACCACCAGTTCCAACAGTACCTGTATTAGCTGTAAAGGTCACGGTAACATCAGAAGCAAGAGTAATGTTTCCAACATTTATAGTTGTACCCATACCTCCAAAAAGATATGAGCCAGAAGTGAAGTTTACATTATTATAGTCCGTAAATGTAGCAGTGTAAGGAGTGGCATCAGATGTATTATTCCATCTACTTGTATTCCAAGCACCCGTAGCGGATGTTGATGTATAAGAGGTCTGCCCCCTAGCACCCACACTAACCAACATCGCCCCCAAAAGCAACAAGGTGCTAAAGATATTTTTTCTAAGCGCGGACTTAGCCATATCGCGCTGGAATCCATTTGTAAAAAACGGGAAATTTGTACAATTTTTCATGATTGATGAGCGATTTTGATTTAAAAAATTGGTAACCCCAGCTGACGACAAAAGCCAACTAAGAAAAAAGCACTCAAGAAGCATTAATGTAACGAGGGTGAAATACCGGGCTTGTGCATAGTAAGCAGCAACAAGCCAGTAGATTAAAACCAACCTTAAATACAGAACAATCCTAAGACATGATTAAAAGTAACACATATTAAAGTAACTGCAATACGGAAATAAAACGCACGGCAATAAACCGCAAATCTAGAAGGCTAAAGTCGATACCTCCGCCGCTACAGCGTTAATAAATTGTTAAGTATGTTTTGCAAACAATGAATACCTGCTTTTTAATACCGACAAAAACGAACAACCCACCCACCTACCTCGGAGCGGTCGCGCATTTATCAAAAAAACAAAAAAAGCCCTTCCTGCAATTGCAGAAAGGGCCAAGGGCAAGTAAAGTGTTTGTTTTCCCGGAAAAGCGGGGTATTGAATAGGACTATATTATTTCTGGAATTGCTTCGTCAAGGTAGTTTGGCCACTCACCACGCGGATCACATAATTACCCGGTGTAAG
>CAIVGO010000371.1 GCA_903905445.1 uncultured Bacteroidota bacterium | reverse complement strand
GCCTGGCTCATCGACCCACAGGCCCGCAAAACCTGGGTGTACGCGGAGAATGGGGATATTCAGACCATTCCTTTTGAGGAAGCGCTATCCGGCGGCACGGTTTTGGCGGGTTTTGCGTTGCGGTTGGCGGATGTTTTTTAAGACCGTTATTGTCTTGTCTTTATAGATTCCTTTATATATTAAGATCCCTCCTCCTGCTCCCGACTTTGTTCCCAATCCTCTGTCCATTGATGAAGGAACTGGCGTAATAAGTCTTTATCTACAAACTTAGTTTGATACGCAGCAACCATCGCCGGGCTAAGCTGGCGGCTCATAGCAATCTCAACAACTTCTTCATGGGCCGTTTTACACAAAACCACCCCAATGGATGGATTTTCGTGTGATTTTCTGACATCACGATCCAGTAGTTCGAGGTAAAAATTCATTTTACCCAAGTGTTCCGGTTTAAATGCCTCAATTTTCAAATCGAAAGCTACCAAACACTGGAGTTCCCGGTGAAAAAAAACGAGGTCAACGTAATAATCGTTCATGCCGACCTGTAAATGCATTTCTTCGCTAATAAACAGGAAATCGCGGCCCAATTCGAGCAGAAACTCCTTCATTTTTGCCAACAGCCCTTTTTTTAAGTCATATTCGGAAAAAGGCTCTTTCAGATTTAAAAATTCGAAAACATAGCGGTCCCGAAAGATTTCGGATAACAACTCTTTTTTCGGATGTTCGGGGACAAGTAGGGTCTGCTTAGCGAGCATTTGGCGTTCGAAAAGGCCGGATTTGATTTGACGGCGTAGTTCCAAAATAGTGTATTTTTCCCTTATGCTCAATGCTAAATAAAATAACATTTCTTCATCCGATTGGGTACCACGCAAAATTTCGATGTGATGTGTCCAAGACAGTCGTGTAAGGATTCCTGGCATTTGAAAAGATTTTGGGGTTGACAACCCCAAAATCTTTTCAAATGTATCCAAACGTTCATCGCCTTGATTATCAATAAGTTTACTGGATTGCAAATAGGACCAATCCATATTATGCCACTTTTCATAAAACGTGCGCATTCGATATAAACTACGCCAGTCAAACCCTTTTAGCAAAGGATCTTGTTGCTTAAGCCAGTCTGCAAGTTGAGAAACAACGTTCTTTCCATATGTGTTCTCAGTTAGGCGTCGAGAAAGATAGGAGCCCACATGCCAATAAGAGGAAAGCGCATAAGCATTTACCGCTTTCAACGCTCCGGCCCTTCCTTCACGAATAATTTCCCGGATGTTTTGAAAATGTTCCTGAATATCCTGATTCATAGCATGTTCCTGGTTTTGTGAAACAAATAAGTCTGCAAATATAACATAAATTGTTTTATTTATAAAAATTTTTGTGTTTTTTTAAGAGGATACTGATGAAATCGGGATTTTTCTGCGCAAGTTTAACTACCCAAATTGTACGCTTTAATCGAATAATTATAATATCTAACCAAGCAAAAGTGGGGGAAAAACCCAAAGGCGAAGGAAAATGATCAACCCTACCCACCGACCTCGGAGAGGTCGTGCATTTGTAGAAACAAAAACGAACAATCCACCCCACCGACCTCGGAGAGGTCGCGCATTTGTAGAAAAAAACAAAAAAGCCCTTCCTGCGTGTGCAGAAAGGGCCAAGGGCAAGTAAAGTGTTTGTTTTCCCGGAAAAGCGGGGTATTGAATAGGACTATATTATTTCTGGAATTGCTTCGTCAAGGTAGTTTGGCCACTCACCACGCGGATCACATAATTACCCGGTGTAAG
>CAIVGO010000370.1 GCA_903905445.1 uncultured Bacteroidota bacterium | reverse complement strand
GATTTTGGCAGGCGTTCGATGGCCAATTCCTGTTGTTGGGTGGTATTATTGTAAATTTCCACCTTACAATCGCGCAGGGTATTGATGGGGTTATGGTCGAAGGCTTTATCAAAAATGGTGATATCGAATACGTAACCCGGCTTGCGCTCGAGTCCGAGATTCAACGGTGTATCGATATCCAGTACATCAAAAATGATTTCTTTGTCGAAGAAGGTGGGTTTTTCTGCGCGTACTTTGTAGCGTGTTACTTTAGCGCTAGTCATGGTAAAATGGCCATTTGCATCAGATTCTGCATGGCCGACTGCTTTTTTAAGCATATCGTCGTAAAGCGTCACCGAAACCTGGCTAAGTGGAGCACCCGACACCTGGTCGAATACCATTCCTTCAGTGCGCACCAACGAAGTATTGTTGGGCGTATTGATTTCCTGAGCGGGGATTAAAGCAGGGATTAATAATGCAATTGGGAGCAACGTTTTCAGGTACCACATGGGTAGATAGTGTTTGATTGAAAAGAGTAAATCGGATTCTAGAGGTGTAGACGTACGAATCTTGTGCCAGTTCACAAGTGGTCACCATAATTAACATTTCATTAAGGCATTTAAACTTCCTTTAACGAAATTGCTTTTGTACATTCCGCCGTAACGCTGCTGCTATAAAAAACAGGTAGAGCAAGGGGGCAATTGAAAAAGCGGCGGAATCGTGCGCAATTTTTGGTGGGTCGATTTACAGAAACCGCACTCTTTTTTTATAATTTTTCAAACGAGCTTGGTTTTTTCATGGATATTCAAGTATCTTTGCGTTCGCTTTTCGGAGGGCGGGCAATAAAATGCCATTTTTCCGTTGATTTTGAACAAGTTATAACATTTTTGATCATACGCATTTATGCCAACGATTAATCAGATGGTCCGTCAGGGCCGCGAGAAAGTTGAATACAAGAGCAAGAGCCGTGCTTTGAGCGCATGCCCACAGAAGCGCGGTGTGTGCACCCGTGTATACACTACTACACCAAAAAAACCGAACTCTGCGTTGCGCAAAGTTGCCAAGGTTCGTTTGGTGAACGGTATTGAGGTGATTTGCTATATTCCGGGTGAGGGTCACAACTTGCAGGAGCACTCAATCGTACTTGTACGGGGTGGTCGTGTAAAAGACCTTCCGGGTGTACGTTACACCATTGTACGTGGCGCACTGGATACTGCTGGTGTAAACAACCGCAAAAAGAGCCGTTCTAAATACGGTTCTAAGCGTCCGAAGAAATAATTTTGCAATGGTGCATGATGGATTTGCATCGTTTGCATCGAACTTATGGTTCGGCAAGCGGCTTCCATTGCCTGGCTTTTTCAGGAATTCATCATTCATCATTTATCATTCATCATTAATATACAATGCGTAAACACAAACCGAAACCTCGAGTATTGGCCGCAGATCCCCGTTATAACGATACGATGGTAACACGTTTCGTAAATAACTTGATGTGGGACGGCAAGAAGAGCGTTGCATTTGGTCTTTTTTACGATTCTTTGGATATCGTAAAGAACCGCACGAACGAGGACGAGTTGCAAATTTGGAAAAAAGCGTTGAACAACGTTATGCCACAAGTTGAGGTGCGCAGCCGCCGTATTGGTGGCGCCACGTTCCAAATTCCGACAGAACTTCCTGCAAACCGCAAGATTTCTATTGGAATGAAATGGCTGATCAAATATGCACGCGCCCGTAGCGGTAAAGGTATGGCCGAAAAACTTGCAGCAGAAATTATTGCCGCAAGCAAAGGTGAAGGCAGTGCTGTTAAGAAGCGTGAGGACACGCACAAAATGGCAGAAGCAAACCGCGCGTTTGCACACTACCGCGCTTAACCGACGGAACGATGCGACGAAAACTATACCGTCGAAAATTGCCTGGTGTTGTGCAAGTTTGCTGACACCCGACAATTTTCGGCGGTTTTGGTGTTTTAAAGGGCTTAGAAAAGTAAAACACGTTTTTATTTTCCAAAATCATTAAAACCCAATACGGAGTTCCGTCAAACCAACAATCAGCAAGTGTACATTTTATTGCAAGGTGGAATAAAATGTTTTGAGATATAGCCCCAAGGCCCATCCTCTTTTTTCTAAACACATCACTCTTAACTCATAACGTAACAACAAAGTTATGGCAACGGACCTAAGGTTTACCCGAAATATCGGTATTGCGGCGCACATTGACGCAGGTAAAACCACTACTACCGAACGTATTCTTTATTACACTGGTGTAAACCACAAAATCGGTGAAGTACACGAAGGCGCTGCAACCATGGACTGGATGGAGCAAGAGCAGGAGCGTGGTATCACGATTACTTCTGCGGCTACCAAGTGTACCTGGATGGTAGGCGAACAAAAATATGACTTTAACATCATTGACACCCCTGGTCACGTTGACTTTACGGTGGAGGTAAACCGCTCTTTGCGTGTATTGGACGGTTTGGTGTTCTTGTTCTCTGCCGTAGATGGTGTTGAGCCACAATCGGAAACAAACTGGCGTTTGGCCGACAACTATAAGGTGCCACGTATCGCGTTCATCAACAAAATGGACCGCGCGGGCTCTGACTTTTTCATGTGTGTTAAAGACATGAAAGCAAAATTGGGCGCCAATGCAATTCCATTGCAGGTTCCAATTGGCAACGAACACAATTTCCGCGGTGTGGTGGATTTGGTAACCAACCAAGCAATTGTTTGGAGAGAAGAAGACCACGGTATGTCGTTCGATATCATTCCAATTCCAGATGATTTGAAAGAAATCGTGGCTGAAAACCGCCAGATTTTGATCGAAGAAGTGGCTGCTTACGACGATGCGTTGCTCGAAAAATTCTTTGACGATCCAGATTCTATCTCGATCGAAGAAATGCGCGCTGCGGTACGTGCTGCGGTTTGTGATATGAAGATGACGCCTGTAATGTGCGGATCTGCATTCAAAAACAAAGGTGTTCAGGCTTGTTTGGATGCAGTTTGTTACTTCCTGCCTTCTCCATTGGACATTGATGGCGTAAAAGGTATCAACCCGAAAAACGAACAGGAAATTACGCGTCAACCATCTGTGGATGATCCATTTGCTGCTTTGGCGTTCAAAATTGCAACGGATCCATTCGTAGGTCGCTTGTGCTTTATCCGCGTTTACTCTGGTAAACTGGAAGCCGGTTCTTATGTATTGAACACCCGTACAGGAGACAAAGAACGGATCAGCCGTTTGTACCAAATGCACGCAAACAAGCAAAACCCGATTGATCGCGTAGAAGCGGGTGACATTGCTGCGGCAGTAGGTTTTAAAGATATTCGCACCGGTGATACCCTGTGTGACGTAGACAATCCAATCGTTTTGGAAAGTATGGTATTCCCTGAGCCGGTTATCGGTTTGGCGATTGAGCCAAAAACACAAAAGGACCTGGATAAATTGGGTATGTCGCTCAACAAACTTGCTGAAGAGGATCCAACCTTCCGCGTACGTTACGACGAAGAAACCAACCAAACCGTTATTTCCGGTATGGGTGAGTTGCACTTGGAGATCATCGTTGACCGCTTGCGTCGCGAGTTTAAGGTTGAATGTAACCAAGGTGCACCACAAGTAAACTATAAAGAGGCGTTGACCAAAACAGTTGAACACCGCGAGCGCTTGAAAAAGCAAACGGGTGGTTCTGGTCTCTTCGCGGATATGGAATTCACACTCGGACCTGCAGATGAAGCCTTCTTGGAATCAGATGATTACAAAAGCGGCAAGAAGAAATTGCAGTTCGAATGGGGTATTGTGGGTGGTGCGATCGATAAAAACTACCAAAAACCAATCGTCGACGGTTTCACCCAGATGATGAACAACGGTATTTTGGCAGGCTACAACATCGACTCCATGAAAGTACGCGTAGTT
>CAIVGO010000369.1 GCA_903905445.1 uncultured Bacteroidota bacterium | reverse complement strand
TTTTCGAGCGGCCCACTGATTTGAAAGCGTGTTTTGCTTTTGATATAGGTCAGGTATCCTTTGCAATTACGACCATCACTGCCCAGGGCAATATCCACCAGATAGACATCGTCAATGCGGCCTTTCAAGCGTTTAATCCACTTCAAGGCCGTCGAATTGTTGAATAGTTTTTGAATAGCCGAATCGGCAACGGGCGGTAAAGGAACCGAAACCGTACTTGTCGCAGCGGGTGGTGCCGTTTCTTTCTTTTGACCCCATGCCAAAACGGGCAATAACAAAACCAGCAAAAGTAAAAACCCTTTTTGCACCTCAAAAATACTTGTCAAACGAATAAAACGCATGCGATTATACCCAGATTTAAAAGGATTTGAAGGATAGATGGATAAAAAAAATGATTTTCAATGGATGAGAAGCCAGCTGTTTTCACAACCAGTTTGCGTTGACGATCGTTTTTTACAGGCTCTAAGGCACCTCCACCTTGTTCAGTATTTTTTCAATAATGTTTTCCTGTGTAATGTTTTCTGCTTCAGCCTCATAGGTAAGTCCAATGCGGTGGCGCAAAACATCATAACAAATGGCGCGCACATCTTCTGGAACAACATACCCACGGTGGCGCAAAAAGGCAATGGCGCGGGCAGCTTGTGCCAACCCAATACTTGCCCGGGGCGATGCGCCATAACTGATCAGTGGCGTAAGCGACTTCAAACCATATTCGGCCGGATTCCGCGTGGCAAAAACGATGTCGATAATGTATTGTTCGATTTTTTCGTCCATATAAATGCCATGCATCACCTCCCGCGCGCGCAACAAAGCCTCTGGCGTCACTACTTTATGGATAAACGGTGTTTCGCCGCTCAGGTTGCGCCGCACAATACTCCGCTCTTCGGCTTTGGTTGGGTAGTCAATTTTTACTTTTAACAAAAAACGATCTACCTGGGCTTCAGGCAAAGGATACGTACCTTCCTGCTCGATGGGGTTTTGGGTGGCAAGGACCAAAAAAGGTTCCTCCAGATGGAAGGTTTCGCTCCCGATGGTTACTTGCCGTTCCTGCATGGCCTCCAGCAGCGCACTTTGTACTTTCGCGGGGGCACGGTTGATCTCATCGGCCAGCACAAAATTGGCAAAAATGGGTCCTTTGCGCACGGCAAATTCCGAACGGGCCGGGTTGTATATCATGGTGCCCAACACGTCTGCCGGTAACAAGTCGGGCGTAAACTGAATACGGCTAAATTGTGCATCTACCGCCTGCGCCAAGGTTTTGATTGCCAGGGTTTTGGCCAAGCCAGGCATCCCTTCCAGCAAAATGTGGCCTTTGGTGAGCAGCCCGATCATCAGCCGTTCAATCATGTGCTCCTGCCCTACAATAACCTTCGCCGTTTCAAGTGTCAATTGATCTACAAAAGCACTTTCAATCTGAATTTGTTGATTTAGCGCTTGTATGTCGATGTGTTGCTGCATGAATATTGTTTTATTTGAATTAAATGCCCAATTGCGCGTACAACAGCATCCCGCCAAGTACGGCCGCAATAATGAGCAAACCTATATAAAATACGGTATAACATTGCGATAAATACCAGTATTTGCGTGAAAGTGAAACCCCCAACCAGTATAAATCGCGTGAAAATGCCTCCTGCCGGGCATCTGGATCTTTCATGAAATTGCGAATGGCGTGGTCAAATTGAGGGGCCGACATTTGGGTAAAATCGCCAAAAAACAACCAGTTGATCTTCGGTTTTTTACTGACCGACGGGGCTATACTGGGCCGTGTCGCTAAAGTCGCCAGCACGATGCACGTCAAACTCAATAAGACAATCAAAAGGTCGGGGATAAACATATTGGGCATGTGGGCCAGAACCCCCAGGTGCTTTTTGGTCACCACAAAGGAAAGTACCAGCGTATTGATGCCCAACATCAGGTGGGCTTTGTCGTCGGCAATTTTGCTCAACGTCAAATGCGTATCGTAGGCGATGCGAAAATAGGCACCACCTTGCCGTTCAAGGGCTTTCGCGTTTCGAAGTTGTTCAAGAAACGCAACAAATTCCAGAACAGCAGGATTTTTAATAAAAAAACGGGAATGAAGGCTAGACATTGCGTCGGATGATTGAGCTGCCAAAGGTAATAAGATGCCTCGGTGACGATCATTATTATGGTCAGTTATTATGCGTTAAAAGACAATGTCCGACCAATTGAGTTGCAAGCGCCGCGCCGAAAGCAAATAAAAATCGCGGACTGACACAATTTTCAGGATATTCTGAAAACAAAATACGACAAAAATGTATTTCATTTGCTTTGAACTAAAACCAACTACATGGAATTCCTGGAAGGCAAAGCAAAGTTTATTGAATCGTGGGGTAAAATGGCGAGCGATTGGGGGATCAACAGAACAATGGCCCAGGTGCATGCCTTATTGCTGATCGCTCCGGAAGCGATGACGGCCGACCAGGTTATGGAAGAATTGGATATTTCGCGCGGAAATGCCAACATGAATATCCGTGCCTTGATGGATTGGGGGCTGGTACACAAACAACTCAAATCGGGCGAACGAAAAGAATATTTCTTTGCCGAAAAAGATATGTGGACCGTGGTACGCCAAATCATCATCAACCGCAAAAAGCGGGAGCTGGAGCCTATGATCAAGGCCCTGGATGAACTTGCCAGCGTAGAAGCACTCACCCCCGAGTCGGAACATTTCTGCGAAGTCGTACAGGACATTCGCAAGTTTTCGAACAAAGCCAATCAGACCCTTGATACCCTCATCAAGGCCGAATCCAACTGGTTTACCAATATGTTTTTGAATATGGTACGCTAGGCGCAACTTGTTGCTGGATCTGCAAAAGAACATGAGCCATCCCGAATTTTGGGTTTCACAAAGATTAGGGGTAACGTTTATTACGCATTTACATTGGATTATAGGAATCTTTGAATGTTATGCATGATTTGCTTGGCATAATTTGTTCGTTTTCTTGAGTTTTTGGCCGGATATTCGTGGTAATGCGTAATCGCTATTGACGGGGCGACTTTTTCAGTCACCCCGTCAATAGCGATTACAGGATAATGCAAATTCATTCGTGCATTTGCGCGCGATTTTTTTGATGTTTAAAATTTTATCAAGGATTTGTGGTAGCGTGTAAATTGTATTGGCGGGGTGACAGAAAAAGTCGCCCCGTCAATACAATTTACGCATTTACACGGGACTTAAGGAGGCTTCAGATGTTATGCTTGATTTGGGTAGCCTTGGTATGTTCTTTTCGTATTAATAAGGACTATTTTGCTGAGTTTTCTGGCAATAGATAAAAAATCCCGAATTCTGGTTTTCACCAAAATTCGGGATGACTCGTTATTCAAACTTCAAACTTTAAATTAATCGGGCTCGAAGCCTAACACGATGCTAAAGCGGCCAAATGTGTTCCATTTAGCACCCTGCTCAATTAAGTTAGGCTTATCGAATCCGAAGCCATAGTCAAAACCAAGGGTACCAAACATGGGCAAGAATACCCGCAAGCCCATCCCTGCCGAACGCCGCACATCAAAAGGATTGAACTCTTGGACTGTTCGCCAAGCATTGCCGCCCTGCGCAAACGCCGTAATAAAGATGGTGCTTTGTGGATTGAGGGATATTGGGTAGCGCAATTCGGCGGTGTATTTTGCAAACACACCCGCGCCACCGGCCAACCGGTCCATGATGCCATCGCCGTTGCCATTGGTACCATTTACCTCGTAACCACGTAAGCTTACAATCGTACGTCCGTTCAAACCCGCATTTTGGTTGTTCAAACCATCGCCGCCAAGTTCGAACCGTTCGAAGGGCGTAAGGGGTGTTTTGCTGCTCCAACGGCTCAATAAACCCATTTTAGTGCTGGTTTTTAACACCAACTTGCCCACAATCGTGGTGTACCATTCGGCGTCAATCCGCCATTTCAGGTATTCCACGTATTTGTACAGTTCGTTGACCTCGGCTGTTTTGTAAAATTCAGTGCTTTTAAACAAAGAGTAGGGCGGCGTTACCTGCAATTTCAAAGAAATCAGCGAACCTTGTTTTGGGAAAATCGGGTCGTTGATGCTGTTGCGGGCCAGGGTGAAGGCCATATTATAGTTGTGGAAAATACCATTCGATACCGTCCGGTTGTTGTCGTCGCGGAAACCCGGCCAATTGCTCAGGCGCAAGGTTTGAATATCCAAATCGGCCCGGAAAATAAAGTTGTCATCCGGCCATTTCAAACGGGTACCAAAACCAACCGTGCCTTGCAGGATGTCGAGGCGCTGATAGCTGCTGGAACCCGAAAACCCTTGTGCAAAACGGTTATAAAAACCGGCAACCGTGAGTGAGTTCGGTTTTTTACCACCCAACCAAGGCTCTGTAAACGAAGCATTGTACGACTGATAACGCTCGCCCGATGTTTGTCCGCGCACACTGAAACGCTGTCCATCGCCCTGTGGCAGCGGGTTCCAGGTTTCTTTGTTTTTTACATTGCGCAACGAGAAGTTGTTGAAGGTTACCCCCAGGGTACCAATGATACCGCCTCTGCTAAAAGTAGTAGAAGGCTGGTAACCGGCCGACAATTCGAGCTGATCGGAAGGTTTTTCCTCTACTGTATATTCTACGTCTACCGTGCCGCGGTCGGGGTTAACGGGTGTATTGATGCCCAATGCCTCCTGGTTAAAGTAACCCAGGTTAATAATTTCACGCTGGGAGCGAATGATGTCCGAACGGCTGAATTTGTCGCCAGGCCGCGTGTATAATTCCCGGCGAATTACGTGTTCGTGGGTACGGTCGTTGCCTTTGATGACCACGCGGTCGATGGTCGCTTGCGGACCTTCAAAAATGCGCAGTTCCAGGTCAATCGAGTCATTTTCAATGGATGTTTCCACCGGATCAACCCGGAAGAACAGGTATCCGTTATCGAGGTACAAGGAGGAGATATCGCGACCGTCCTGGCTAAATTGCAGGCGGGTACTCAACAATTCCTGGTTGTACACGTCGCCTTTTTTGATACCCAACACCTGATCGAGGTATTTGGTATCATATAAGGTGTTGCCTTTCCAAACAATATTTCGGAAGAAATACCGGTTGCCTTCCTCGATGAAAAGGTCGATCAGCAACTGCCCTTTGGCATTTCGGCTGATGCTGTCTTTTACAATACGGGTATCGCGGTAGCCAATGGTATTATAATAGGCCTCAATTTTTAACTTATCTTCCTCATAGTCCTTGCGCACCAGTTTTGATTTTTTGAAAATACGGCTCTTCCGGGCTGTATTTTTCATTTTTTTGCGCAAAACTTTTGCTTTGATATGGTCGTTTCCGTAAAAACGGATGTCTTTGATTTTAATTTTTTTACCGGCATCAATCACAAATTCCAGGCGATTGCCATTGGTGGTGCGCTCGTCTTTAAAAGACAGGATTTTTACCCGTGCATTCAAAAAGCCTTTCTCTACAAAATAAGCTTCGATGCCTGTGATCAGCGATGATTTGATGTTTTCGGTCAAAATTGCGCCCTTTTGAAGGTATTTGGTCACAATACCGTTCAAATCATCGTGTTTGCTTTTGCGTACGCCTGTGTAGGTGTGGCGGGTATAACGCGGCAATTCTTTTACCGAAATTTCAATAAATACCTTGTCGCCCACCGTGCGTTCGCGGTTGATTTGCACGTCGGTAAACAAGCGCAAAGCCCACAGCGCCTGAATGGCTTTTGGGAAAACACTGCCCGGAATGCGCACCTTATCGCCAACCCTGAAACCGGCGATGGCAATCAGCGTATTGGCGTCGGCATATTGTGTACCAACCACCCGGATACCGCCAATTTCAAATTCTTTGGGTTGATCGTATGCCACAGGTGGCAATAAAGTATCCTGCGTTTGAGCATTCGCGATCTGTGGGACAAGCAGGGCCAGCAAGAGGCCAAATATCAATAGGCGCATAAAGTTGAGTTGCGGTACTGTGTTTAGTTTGGGACGCCTGGCATGCAAGCGAACGATGTATTTATAGAAGAAGGATGTTGCTTATGGTTTGATTTCCAACATTTCTGTCAGGTTGGGGCAATTCATAAACATATCGCTGATGGATAAGTAGGTGGTACGCAATTTTTCGACCACCCATTTTTCGGTGCTTTCCGATTTTTTTTGTTCCAACGCTGCAATCTGAATTTTACCGTAATCCTGTTTCAAGTCGGCTTTGTGGGGTTTGGTGCGACTTTGCAACAGCACCAAACGATACAGTTTGCTGCCGTCCTGTCCGCGGTATTGGAAAGGTTCGGCAATTTCCCCTACCTGCAATCCTTCGATGGCGAAGTACACGTCGGTATCGAGATCGGCCACTTCAAAGAAGGTATTGTTGCTGCGCGGATTGGTAATACGGCCATCATTGCTGTGGCTGGGGGTGTTTTTGTCGCCGTATTTTTTTACTGCATCCGAAAACGAGATCGCATTGGTTTTGATCAGGTTGCGCACGGTGTC
>CAIVGO010000368.1 GCA_903905445.1 uncultured Bacteroidota bacterium | reverse complement strand
CCCACCTGCACCCGCGCGAGCGCGACAACTTATATCGCTATAACCGGGCTTTTTTGTACTTTCAGCAGCAAGATTACGCCCATGCCATGCCTTTGTTGCAACAAGTGGAACTGGAAGACCCGCTCAATAACTTAGATGCCCGGCGAATGTTGTTGCGCAGTTATTACGAATTGGGGGAATGGCAGGCTTTGGAGTCGCTTATACAGAGTTTTGCGGCATTTTTGCGCCGCCAGAAAAACTTAGGCTATCACCGGACGACCAATGAAAAGTTGCTGTACTTTGTTCGGAAACTGTTGGAAGCGCAAACGCAATCTAAAAAAGTAAGACAGGCCTTGCTTACAGAATTGGAAGCAACACCAGAAGTAGCAGAGCGGGCCTGGTTGTTGGGCAAAATGAAATTATGATATCCTGAATGCTTTCAATTGTTTAAATCAACGTTTAAAAGTTTCCAATTCTACCATGAAATACGTCCTACTTTTCCTGCTTTTCGCGATTATTTCCTGCCAAAATCCATCCAATATGCCTAAAGAAATGGTAAAAATGCATGCTTTTCGGCTCAAACCGGGCCAGGACCTGAAAAAGGAAATTGAGGCTTATGTACAGGCCCACCACATTGAAGCGGGCTGGATTGTGACTTGTGTGGGCAGTCTTACGCAATACAACCTGCGTTTTGCCAACCAGCCCGAAGGGGTTAAAGGGAATGGCCATTTTGAAATTGTCAGCTTAGTTGGGACGGTAAGTACCCTGGGATCGCACGTACATGCGAGCGTGAGCGATAGCCTTGGGCACACGATTGGCGGACATTTATTGGAAGATAATTTGGTGTACACCACCGCTGAAATTGTGCTGGGAGAAGGCACGGATATGGTTTTCCGGCGGGTGATAGATGGGAGTACGCCTTGGGCGGAGTTGGAGGTGGGGCGAAAGTAGTTCAATACATCACCCCTTCACAAAACGACCCACCAGCACCCGATCCGCGCAGCGCACCCGCACGCAATACCAGCCTGCCGGCAAGCGCTGGATGTGGAGTTGACCTGTGCTGTAATCCGTGGTTTTCCAATCGATGAATTGGCTACAGTTTCTACCCGCAGCATCTAATATTTCAATAGATTCGATGGGGGCGGGACTGTTTTCCAGTTGGAGGTTTAGGTAGTTTATTGCAGGATTGGGTGCTATCTGGAGTGTAGGCACTTCTTGTTCAGGATCTATTACTGAAACTGCTTGACCACATTGATCATTGCTATGGTCACCTACGAATTTGGCAAACATTTTAAGCGGCACCCCATTCACTTTTAAGAAGGAACCACCCACATAAATTGTATCGCGCCAAACTGCGATGGCATGAGCAGGTTTGTCAAAATACGAATTCCCAATGCTACACCATTTTTTGCCATCCCAAACCGCTACATTGCTCGCATCGATGTTGCCAATGCAATCAAACTTGCCTGCGACGTACAATTTGTCCTCGTAAACAAACAAATCGTCTATTGCACCAAATTGACTGCAAATTCCGCCGCCCATATCATCCCATTTAGTACCATCCCAGCTCATGATGCTGTTGCCTACGTTGCCATCCTCCTGCGTAAAATACCCGGCAATGATTAACTTATCCTGGAAAACTTCCATGTCGTGCAGGTTGGTCCAACTACCTACTAGACCGTTCCCAACCTTTGACCAAATTCCGTTTTCGCATTTCAACAGATCAATTATGGTATCACCTTGTATATCAGGAGAAAAATTACCTCCCAGGTAAACTGCATCTTTGTATTTTGCGACACAATTTGACAGGATTGCGTCACCTGGAGGTGGATCGGGAACATTAAAATTCAACCATTTATTTCCATCCCAGGCTGCCATGCCAGTTGCGCTTACGCTATCTACCCATTTAAGATAACCAGCAACGTACAATAACCCATCCGCAATGCAAAAATCATACAACTCTGCGGGTTCGTAAACTTTGGTATTGGGATTATAAAAATCCGCAATACCGCCATCCAAGGCATGCCAGGATTTACCATCCCAAGCACCGATCCCAACAATTTGGGGAATGGCTTCGAAAGTTGCAGATTGAATCGTACTGGCAATGATTTGTCCATTATATCTGGTAATAGATGGTACTCCTGTACAGCCATAATTGAAACATACATTAACATCCTGTGTCATGGCTTCAAATTCCACACCATCGAAAGCGGTAATATTTCGCGTTGTTACAGTTCCAAATGTTTTGAACTGGCCACCGATGAACAATTTACCACTCACAGAATCGGGGTACAACTCCAAAACGCGCCAATTCCCTGAATTATTATCAATGTAACCTGCTTGCGTCCAATCTTGGGCTTGGGTAGAGGGCAAATTAAATTATAGTAATTGCGTACAAAGCAATAATTTAATCAAGACATTAAGGTTTTTCATGTATTTCATTTTAAGATGTAGTAAACGCAAAGTGGTTATGAAAACAACTGGCTTCTAATCCATTGAAAATCAATTTTTTATCCATCCATCCTTCAAATCCATTTAAATCTGGGTATATTTCAAATTTCATGTTTCCCATTGGCAGATTTTCAATACATCACCCCTTCACAAAACGACCCACCAGCACCCGATCCGCGCAGCGCACCCGCACGCAGTACCAACCTGCTGGCAAGCGCTGAATGTGGAGTTGTCCTGTGCTGTAATCCGTGGTTTTCCAATCGATGATTTGGCTACAGTTTCTACCCGATGCATCTAATATTTCAATAGATTCGATCGGGGTTGAGCTGTTTTGCAATTGGAGGTTCAGGTAGTCTTGTGCAGGATTGGGTGCTATCTCCAACCCAGGTCGTGCTTCCAAGTCAGATACCCCGGAAATTACTGTCTGGCAAGTATCGGTACTATGATCACCGATGTATTTAGCAAAATACCTGGAGGGTTGGCCATTAATAATGGTAAAGCCGCCACCTACATAAATTTCATCTTTGTAATTACCGATGCACAACATTTTATTGTCGAATACACTATTGCCAAAACTACACCATTTTTCTCCATCCCATACCGCAATATCACTTGCGGGTAATCCATTGCCCACACAATTGAAAATGCCCACGACGTATAACTTATCTTGATACACCATCATATCGGTAGCTATATCATAGGGACTACACAAGCCGCCACCGACTTCTTTCCACTGGTTACCATCCCAACGCATGATCTTGTTACCCTTGTTGCCTGCATTTTTGGAAAAATAGCCACATACGTATAATTCATCTTTATACACCACCATATCTTGAATGAAACTGTCACCTCCACGCATACCTCCACCCACGCTGTGCCAGGCAGTACCATCGAAGCGCGCAATATCATCATTTTCAGCCCCATCTAAAATGGTATAATTATTTCCGCCAACATACCATTGACCCTTATAAAAAGCAATACTGTTCAGTTCAGGAACCTCTCCAGCTACATTCGGCAGGAACGCCATACCCTTCCAATGGGTACCATCCCAGGTAGCCACCGAGTTACATGTGTCTCCATCGGCATTTCTAAAAAAACCAACACAGTATAATAAACTGTCTTTTTCAAAACTACCAAGTACAGATGGAATAGTATATTGGTTATAAAATAGCCCGGGATTACCTACAGTGAACCAACTTTCTCCATTCCACTTAGCAACACCATTAACAGTAACCCCAGATATTTCATTACCTACAAAGCTAACATAAACTTCATTTTTATAACGATTTATGTAAGATAAATTACCGCAATTAACATTTCCACAAACATCAGTTCTCCCTTTTAGCATAGGGTAAAACTTAATGCCATCGTAAAATGAAATACCGTTGAGAGTATCCGTTCCATTAAACTTGAAATCCCCACCGACATATAAAAGATGGTCAATGGTATCATTAAAAAGGCAAGTCGGAGGGCGGTTGAAGTTCCCAATTTGTTGCCATTCCTGTGCGTGTAGCATGAAGGAAAACCCTGAAAATAAAATAATTGTAAAAATGTGTCTCATGAGGAAAAGATTTTGTCCCCTGGGCGAACAAACGCTTGAAGAAGACTTCAATGTTATTATATATGCCCCAGATGGTTAAGTCTACAGTGGAAAAGGGTGTTTGGGAAAGTGTAATCTTTCATGGTGTAAAAGTTTTTTGTAGAAATTAAATTACCAACAATAAATAATCGTGCGCACAATGATGATTCAAAATTATGTCCTACACACCATAACTGCAAGGCTCCTCGTTCATAACAATAGTATTACTTAAAAATTTTACAATAAATTCATATCGAACATTTTACACACAAAAATCCAGCACCAAAATGCCCCTTCGAACCAATGATAGCAGGTAGCACACCACGAGCACAGCGGTATCTAACCCGAAAGTAAAATTTTGTTTTACCTTTACCCCCAATGCAATACAGATCATCCATCCGCCTGATACCCCCAGCCATTATTGTCCTGTGT
>CAIVGO010000367.1 GCA_903905445.1 uncultured Bacteroidota bacterium | reverse complement strand
GGTTCTACCGCGTGTGTCAATCTGTCGGGCTCTGCCCGTTTCCGCCCTCGGGCAGAGCCCGAATGATCGACGCACGCGGTAGAACCGCGCGCGAGCGGGAAGTATACTATTTCGCTTTCACGGAGCCTGAACCGGTAATATCCACATTGGTTCGTGGTGTTCCACCATAGCGGATATCGCCACTGCCGGTTACTTCCGCATCCAACGTTTGTTGCACCAACCCGCAATCAATTTCACCGGAACCCGTAACGGTAGCGGCACAGGTGGCTGAATTGAGTTGATCGGCTACAATATCGCCGCTGCCACTCACCATTGCCTTGAATTCATTGGTTTTTCCGCCAATCTTAATCGTTCCGCTGCCTGTAATTTCCGTGTTCAAATTGGTTATTTCCAATTGCGCAGCATCAATATCGCCCGAACCGGAAATTTTCAATTTTAATTGTTCTAGTTTCAAGGGGGTCATGGTACGTATGGATCCACTTCCGCCTAAAGTCAAGGCGTCTAAGGTGGTGGTCGAAACCCGCACTTTTAGATCTTTAATGTAGGAAACATTGGTATCAAAAAAGAGGTGCAGAACCCCATCTGTAACTTCCGTTTTTAAATGAGGAAGCAGGTTTTCATGGGTCTCGATGGTCACTGCATTTTGGTCGGCGATACTGACTTCTACATCACCACTAAAATCGGCTTCCACTGCATGAAAGGCGCCCAAGGTTCTGTTTTCAGTACGAACGGAGCCCTCACCGCGTAGTCCGCCAAAACCAGAACAATGAAAACTGCGTTTTCCAAGAACAAAAATGCCCACACAGAGCATAAAAATAAGCAAATAGCGCATGGTTGATCGTTTTATCGAAAGGAATGATTTATTTTGAACGAAAGTACCGATTTTTGCCGATACCAACACCCAACATTGGACACTTTCAGACAACCATTGGTTACACTTAGCAAGCGGATATGACGCATTTTATTGCACTTTTCACATTTTGCCTATTTTGGGGCACGCCTGCTCCCTTAACGCAGCCCCTCCATGCAAGGGTTGGTACACCGCCCGTCATTGAATGGCTCACTGAAACAGACCATAATTTTGGTCAAATTCGGCAGGGGTATCCGGTGAAATATGTTTTTAAATTCAAAAACATCACCCAAACGCCCATTTTGCTCGAAACCGTGCGCACGACCTGCGGCTGTACGGCTGCGAAATGGCCGGAAGAAGCAATTTTACCTGGAGAGACAGGAGAGATCCTGATTGAATACGACACCTATAAAAGCGGCGATTTCCGAAAAAAGATCCGTGTCTTTTTTGATCAACAACACAAACCAGAAATTCTTTGGATCGAAGGATCGGTCGATTAGGCGCGCCTATTTTTGCTCGTTCAGGCTCCAGTTATAGTCTAAATGCGCAATATCGGTTTTATCCGTAATCTTTTCTTTTGAAAACTGATTTAGGAACGCCCGCAGATTTTGCCCGTTTTGTTCAAAATCGCCTTTAAACCATTTGAAAATTTCAGAAATTTCCGCTTTTGAGCTGGAGATTCGGTTGCGGATTGGGTCGTTCACGAATCCAGCCATGGCATCGCTCAGTTGTTCATCCAATCGCGCTGCGGTGTAAGCTTCAGGGCGCAGTTTGGGGCAGGAATACGATGCACAGTTGACGGCCGCATGCACCCGTGGATCTTTGTAAATCGGGCGCAAAATATTGTGTTCGATGTTGTTCAAATCATAGGTAAAGCCTTGTATTTTAATAAATTGAATATCCCAAACAGAATTTACAAAGGCCAGTCCTTTTTTAATATCTTTTATGCTTTTAACTGGATAATTCCGCACGATTAACTGAACGGTATACGCGTTATAGGCGTTGATCCAATAGGCCATTTGTTCGTTGCGCGACCATGTTTTATCATTGGGATGGGCAGTTTCCAGTACCTTTAAATAACGATTGAGTTCGGCACTATCCCGGATAAAGCCCTTATAATCGACCCATCCATCGGCATTGACATGCTTTTTCAAAAGGCCATTCCATATTTCGTGGGTTACGGGCTTGGAATCAGCACTGTTTCTGATGGTGCGGCAATTGGTACAGGTAAACCACGCTAGCAGCGTCCCGAATGTGAGCAGAAAAATAAAAATAAGTTTTTTCATCCTGTTTTAGCTTAGATAATTGTTCCATCAATATACGATACATTATATAAGGCAGATTTATAAGACCTTAAAATTTTAATAAGCGTTGGTAAGTTGCCTTAATTTGAGCGGGCGCAACCCCACGCCGGTAAGCCCTAAAAACAATCAAATTGGCCAATTGTACCCGTATCCATCCGTTTTTTTTATACTTTCGGGCAGAAACTCGGGCGTTTTTGGGGATAATATGTAGTTTATACTGCAGCATGGCGCGTTGTAAAAAATCATACTCCTCCATCACACAATAATCTTCGTTGTAACCACCGAGGGTTTGAAAGGTCGTACGTTGGATAAAAAATGTTTTATCGCCTCCCTGGCACCAAAGCCAATGAAATCGTGTAAAAAAGGCATTAATTTTTAACATAATACCTGGTGCGTCAAATGTATAGCGGTAACATCCCATCGTAACACCGGATGCAACTGCGCCTAAGATATCTTGTGCAAAGCTGGCCGGCGGCAAGGTATCGGCATGGACAAAGTATAAAAGGGGGAAACGGGCGGTACGGGCGCCTAAATTCATCTGTGCGGCCCTGCTGCGTACGCCAGATACCAGCACCTGGGCACCTGCGCACTGGGCCAATTGTGTGGTTGCATCGGTACTACCTCCATCCACCACGAGCAATTCGCCAACGTCTTCGCCACCATGCTGTTTCAAATAGCGCACCAGCATTCCAATATGTTCCGCTTCATTTAAAGCGGGAATTATCACACTTATTTGCATAGTCGTACAATAGCAGTATAAAAAACCTTAAAACACACTATTTACGAACAGAACCCAACTTAGGATTTCTTTGTAAGACTGGAAAACACCATATCCTCCAAAAAAGTTTGAACCTTGCTTACATCCGGGCTTTCCGAAAAATCGGTGAGCCGTGGCAGGTTGGTCATAAAATAGTTCTGCAGGTGCGACATTTCAATTAAGGTACTGGCCAATGAACGCGGGTACGGGTAATCCGGGTTGAACTCCAAAAACAAATCGGCAACCCTGCTACAAAGATCTTTGTACGGCTTGAAAAGTTGCACTTGGTTGATCTGGTTTACTTCTCGGGTCAGGTAAGTTTTGCTGCTTTCGGCAATTACAATTTGGTATAGGGAATGCTTATCCAGACCAGAACTGTCCAGGCCATCTGGTAGTTCTCGTACGAGCAGTTCAATAACTTTTTTGATTTTCATTTCCGGATCCGACATATTTTGGAGGGAAAAGACGACCAGGTATTCCAAAAAATTCCAATACCAACTCAGGATATATAAAAGCAAGCGGTGCTTGTTTTCAAAATAGCGATAAATGCTTGCCTCGGTGGTGTGCATTTCATCTGCCAGTTTTTTGAACGTAAAATGTTCATATCCAAGCTTATGCATTAGAATTAATCCCTGACGCACGATGTTTCGGCCAAGTGTCGTATCTTCTGGATCGCGAATCGCAAGCCGTTCGCTTGCATGAATTTTAATTTGAAACTGCATTTGTTTGGCTTTTAACGTGCAAACTTAACAAAAATCAAATGAATAGCCCAAAGTCTACCGCATTTGAGCAACTTATTATCCAAAAGGTAAAATTTTTGGACACTATGGTAAAACTTTTAACCACCAAGGCCGTTATTTAATTATTTTAAAGTAATACTTTCATTTTCCTTTACTAAAAAACAAAGCATAACAAATACTTTGCTTTTTTCGCAAAAGGTTAATTTTTATGTACCCAAAATATTTTTTCATAAAATATTGTTTGTAGATTTGTCGCAAACACGACATTTCATCCATTGCAATCTTTTCATGCAAGACGCGTTTTCAGTTTTGAAAACGTTTTTGTTTCAACTTAATCTATTTTCACATGGCTAATCACAGCACCATCACCTTGCCCGAGATTCTCCAGATGATGACTTCTAAAGGTTATCAATTTGCTGATGCCCAATTTGCAGCCATGCCGCCCGAATCTGTTCATTCTGACGATTGGCGGCTGGATTCCATTCAACAGATTTACCAAGATATAAAAAACCAGGTAAAAGCCCTTGTTATCGCAGTTTCCAGCGAAAAACGGCACATGAAACTGGTATTTGTCGAAATCACCTCACCACAAAGCGATTTTAGTCCCATCAATTTGTTACGCCGACTTTTTCCGCTTAAGCACCACAACAACAAGGGCCTATCACGTTAGTGTCTGTTCAGTCTATTGATCCGTACCATTAATCTTGTTCCCGGTAATCAAGTGGATCTACCTGGTCAAAATGATGGCGCATACTTTGTAAACCCTTTACATTTTGCATATCCAGGGTAAGATCATCACTTACGCTGGTTTCGAGCCAAGTATTGCCTGATTTGCGGAATACCTGTACATGGAGTCCAAAGGCTTCTTCAAATAAACGTTCCAATTGCCAGGTTGGCATTTCCGGTTCAATATACAAACTGCCGGAATGGGGATGCGTTTCTATTTCAACCAATTTTTGGCTGGTATCCTGAATCAAAAATTTGGCTGGACTACCTTTATATGCTTCATGCTTTTTAGTAAAAAACTGTAAACTT
>CAIVGO010000366.1 GCA_903905445.1 uncultured Bacteroidota bacterium | reverse complement strand
TTGGCCAGCAGGTAGGCGTTTTCAGGATCTTTTTGAAATAATTGATCGAACATGGTGTGCGCAATATCATAATGCTCCATCACGAGATGGGTAAAAGCACGGTTGGTAAGCGCCAGGGAATGATCCATTTGCAGCGCCACCGCTTTCTCAAAATAGGCCAGGGCATTTTCATATTGCAACAAATAAGCGAAAATCAAACCAGCATTGTTGTAATCGTTGGCATCCATGCCGCCTTCCTTTTCAAGGCCGGTAAAGGAAGTAGCGGCCTTTTCAAAATGTTTTCCTTCGGTAAAAACGCGCGCGGCATAGCGGTATAAATCGGTTTTATTTTTAGCTTTTGGAATCGCCGCAAGCAATAAATCACCCGCCCGTTCATAATTTTTTTGGTTGGTTGCAATTTCAACCTCCTTAAATTTTGAGTTTAAGCGCTTGTGATTAAGCAGATTACGCAATATTTGGCCGTCATTGTAGGTGATTCCGTCATTGGCCATTAAGATTGGCCGATTGCTTGGGATTAGGGCGCGAAGGGCATCTGTCAAGGTGATGAAACTCATCAAACCAGAAAAAACACGGATCCAATTAGGGATCAGGTTGCTGTAGGCGATCAAGCAAAAAACCAGGGCGCAGAATACCGTGACAGCCGGCCCCATTGCCGTGTACAATATCTGACCATTTAGGGTGAAATTTTTGGATTCAGGCACACAAAGTCCGCGATCCCAGCTGGCATTTTTCTTAAGGTAACATTCTATAAGCCCCCATTTCCAGTGTCTGGTATCTAACCGCTCGCCATAAGAGCCAACGTACACCGTTACCTTTTCACCCGACAAATAGGCAGCCGTAATTGCATGGCCCAATTCGTGCAACAAAACGGTGAAACCTCTGACCGTTACGATCAAAAAGGGAATGAGAATAAAAAGGAAGGGTGCGAAATTATCCATTTTGCTAAAGGGGCTGATAAGACATTATAAAGTATAACTATGTTTTAGTAATTGAAATTGCCTCGGCTTTTGCGATTAGTGCATCAATGATATGCGTATCCGGATTTAGTTCTTTTGCCTTTTTGAAATATTCTAGCGCTCTAACGGAATCATTTTGATCCAGGTAGTAGATCCCAAGACTTCGATGCGTGTATGGTTCTTCGGGATTGATTTCCAAAGCTCTTTCCATTTCTTTTAAACCAGCTTCGGTTTGGCCAGATTTGAAAGAAGCCAGCCCTTTATTGGCAACCAAGTAGGCATTTTCAGGATTATTTTGAACCAACTGATCAAATAATGAAAGTGCTTTCTCATAGTGTCCCATCATTATATGAGAAAAAGCAATGTTACTAAGTGCCACTTCATGATCTGCTTGCAAGGCGATTGCTTTTTCAAAATACCGCAAGGCCGTTTCATAATGACATAAATAAGCAGAAACCAAGCCCGCATCGGCATATTCGTTGGAATTCATTTCACCCGTTTTTTCGAATCCAACATAGGTAGTCGCAAGCTTTTCTAATTGTTTGGCCTGTGAATAGCAATTGACTGCGTAACGGTAATAATAAGCCTTATGCCTGGATTTTTTGATCATTTCCAATAACAAGTCACCTGCCCCTTCATAATCCTTGTGATCAAGTGCAATATTAACCTCCTTAAGCTTAGCGCTTAATCGCTTCTGATTGAACAGATTACGCACATTTTGGCCATCATTGTAGCCGATTCCTCCATTGGTTTTGTAGATCGGCCGCTTGCTTGGGATTAGAGTTCGGAGGGCATCTATCAAGGTGATGAAACTCATCAACCCGAAAAAAACACGGATCCAATCTGGGATCACAGCGTAATAGGCTAACAACCCAAAAACTATGGTACATAATACGGTCACAACCGGCCCCATAAGGGTGTACAATATCTGACCATTTAAGGTAAGGCTATTGGATGCGATAACACAATGTCCTTGCTCCCAGATGAAGCTTTTCTTAAGGTAACATTCTATCAGCCCCCATTTCAAGTAAATAGTGTTTCCCCGCTCACTATAAGAGCCAATGTATACTGTTACCTTTTCACCCGACAAATACGCAGCCGTAATTGCATGGCCCAATTCGTGCAATAAAATGGTGTATCCTCTAAAAGAAAAGATAATAATAACCCAAAATACAACTGTAATTATTTCCATTTTACTTTAAAATTGATAGTTTTTAGCGCTTTCAGCTCATCCAAATAAACTGAAAGCGCTAATTTAGGGTTTTAACGGAAAATACTTACCAAAAGTTCCTAAGCATTACCCCTTCAATACCCCAGCCGGAATCAACTGTTTCGGCACACCCGGTCCCTGGTAATACGTATCCAGCCAACCACCGCCGCCGCCGTTGAACCATTCTACCCGAATTTCGTGGGTACCTGAGGTCAAATCTATTTTCCCGGCTTTTTCGGTTACGCCGTGGTCGCCGTCATTGTCTACCACTTTTTTACCGTCAATGTATAAGGTGCTTCCATCGTCAGATCGGGTAAAAAAGGTGTATTTCCCGGCGGCTTCGATGTTTAAATCGCATTCAAAAACGACCACAACATCTTCGCTTCTCGGCAATTTCAAGCCATCGGAGGTAAGTTCGTAGCATTTGCCGCTGGCTTCTACTTTCAAATCGCGCACATTGGGCAAGTTTTTAAGTTCGCTGCCATAATAACAACGATAAGCCACCTGCGGCAAAGCGCCTTTGGGTAAAAAACGATAATACGCATCGGCAATTTCACTTACCAATTGGCCATCGCGAAACACCCCACAACGCGCAACGGTGTTTTGTCCGAGCACGACTTCCTTTTTAAAAAGTTCAGCATTGATCGTTGGAAAGGTTCCATCGAGGGTGAAACGCAATTCGCCGCTTCCCGCAGGATTTAGGATATTGAGGGTAGTTGGGCCAAAAAACAAACCCCCAGCCCGCCGATTCTGAAAAGCAGACGGTTTAAAATCCGGTTTTTCCACGTAAGTAATCACCGGATAATTGTTGGCTGGCACGGCATATCCCTCAAAGGCGCATTGCACCGCGCGACCAATCCAGGCATAAGGCTGCTGAATACCAAATGCAAACGCCAGGGTGGCCGCATTATCGTATTGGTACACGGGGGTTGGAATCGGAACCCCCTTTTTCACACCTTTTCCCCATAAAATAAACGGAATTTCCATTTCTGCCAGGGTAAGTCCGCCGTGTCCAAGACCGATGCCGCCATGATCGGCCGAAACAACCACCAGGGTTTCGTCGGCGATGCCCGCGGCTTTCACGGCGGCTAAAATTTGTCCAATCAAACTGTCGGCCTTTGCAACCGAGGTATAATACGCCGGACTCCCGTGGCCCGATTCATGCCCGGCATGGTCTACATGATCCAGGTGAATAAAGCAGAAAGTGGGTTTTTCCTTCAAAATATAGGCGGCAGCGATCCGGGCCGTTTCGCTTTCATTGGCCGTGCAGGTATCATAATTTACCGCACTTTTTTCAAACAAACGGCCAAATCCACGCCATTGATAAATCGCAGCGATCTTGGCATTCGGCTTTTGATCGTGTAAAATGCCAAATATTGTGGGAAAAATAGCATCTTTTCCATGCACCACCGGAGGCAGGATGAAATTATCGCGCTCGTAATCGTTGCTGTGAATGCCATGTTGTTCCACATCCGCGCCCATAATCATCGATGCCCAATTGGAACTCGAACTGCTGGGAGTAACGCTGCGGGCCTGTAAAGTAAAAGCGCCTTCCTTCATCATTTGATCCATGACGGGCGTTGCTGCTTTTCGTATTCCGTCTGGACTCATGCCATCCACGCCAATCACCACGACATGGCGCACCGGCGATTGAAGCGGTTGGGAAAAGGCAGGACAAACAAAAAAGAGGTAAAAAAGAATACTCAAATTGCGTAAAATCATTATTTTTTAGATTGAGGAGGTGACACCTCGGGAGGTGTCACCTTGGGAGGTGACATCTCGGGAGGTGACACCTCGGGAGGTGACACCTCGCGAGGTGTCACCTCCAGTTTAGTTAAATCCGTAAGCGTAGGCAGGTTTTTCACCGGTACGATCCACAATTGCCCAATAAATATGGTCGGACAAATCGGGCAGGGAAAGCACAAAAATCCAGTTGTCTTCGACCAATTCGTTGCCCTCGGGGATGCTGTACGGCAAGTTTTCCCAGGATTCCGGGTCATTCAGGTCGTATTCAGGCAATAAGCCCATGCGACCGGTATTGAAAAAGATACGTACTTGATCCATTACCTGGTCTTCGCGATCGGGCGCTTCGGCTGGGATATTGCCGTAGAGTTCGCTTACCAGGTTATAGGGGGTTTCTGCGTCATTTTTAGGCGCAAGCAAGCTGGCCAATGCCTTCGCGAGGGCTTCTTCAAACACGACTTTATTGTTGCCGAAATTGGTTTGGCGGAAGCGTTCTTTTTGATCAAATTCGATGGTAAGGCCGGGTACGCGTTGGCGGGTTTTGATCAAAAACAGGCGTTGTTGGAGGTTGTCGCTGATTTTGATGTTTTCATCCCACCATTTAGCCGCTTTTGCGCTGAGCGGGTAATTGCTGCGGATGTACTCCAGCGTGTTTTTTTCAATTTGGGTAACCTGGTGGCTGTCTTTGATGGCTTCACCGATGGCACGCACTTCGGCTTCCGACAATGCGTTGCCGCTTGCGCTGGAAATGTAGGTATCTACTTGATTAAGCAGGGCCAGGTCGAAGCGTTTGCCGTCAATAATTTTGTAATACGGACGGCTTTTTTTGTTGGGTGTGGAGGATGTTTGTTCCATTTGCTTTTTGGGAGCAAGTTATAATGGAATATGCAGGTCGATTTTTAAGTTTGGGTAAAGTTTAAAAAGGCAAACCAAGATTTAATTGGATTTGAAGGATGGATGGATAAAAAAATTGATTTTCAATGGATTAAAATCCAGCCGTTTTCATAACCATTTAGCGTTGACAATAAAGCAGGAGTTATTAGACCCATTCCCCTAAAAAGACTGAATGTATTCATCCAGGTTTATGGCTTCCGACAAGCCTAATTTCTTACGTAAGCGGTGCCTGCCGCGCCAAACACTTTCTTGCGAAATGCCCGTTGCATCCGAAATTTCCCGGCTGTCAAAATAGAGTTTGACCAATAAAAACAAGCGGGTTTCGGCAAGGGTTAAGGTTGGAAAAGCAGCCTTTAAACGAAAAACAAAGCCTGGTGTAATTTGCTCAAATCGTTCCAAAAAATGCTGCCAGTCTGCATCCGTCAAAATGCGCATACGGCGTAGGTCCTTTTCGGCCATGCCCGTTGTTTCCATCGCATCGGAGGCTTTTGATAATCGGGATTCCAATTCGTCAATCAATTGGTTTTTTAACTCTAACAGCAAGGTAGAGTGATGGAGTTGCGCTTGTTGCGCCATCAATTCCTGTTGCGATTGCTCCAAGGCGCGTTGTTGAAGTTTTTCACGCATTTCAAATAGTTCTCGCTCTTGTTTGTAGATAAATTGTTTTCTACGCTGGCTGATCAATAAAAGAAATGCAACCCCCGTAGCCAAAACCAATCCGGTTAAAGTTAGGAAAGAAATGAGTAAGGTTTGTTTGCGCTGTTTTTCAATACTGGCAATTTGTAACTCTTTTTGAGCCAAAGCGATCCGCACATTTTGGTACGCAAGCAGTTTGGATTTTTCAACATTAAAACTGGCATCGTGGAATTGCCGACTGCGCGTCATTTCCTTCAAAGCGAGCGCCAAATCCCCCTTCTTCATAGCAATGTTGCCCAATTGTTCATGGACGGAAGCCAACAAACCGGTATCACGACTTGTCAAACATTTTTTTAGAAAATATTGGGAAGAATCCAACTGCCCTAAACACAGATAGCTTTCTCCTAAGGCGCTATAAATTTTAATTTTTTTGATCATATTCCCTTTTTGCACATTGGCTTGCTCCGCTTTTCTAAGGTGCACCAAGGATAAATTACAATCCCCCTTTTCTAAATAAATTTTAGAAAATAATAATTCTGAGGCCGTTTGGTCGTACGTAATATTATACTGATTACGCGTTGATAAAGATTGATTAGCGAAATAAAGTGCCGAATCGGGCATGTTTAGATTTAAATAATCCTCTGCTAACTTTTCGGTTGTAATGGTCAGAAACCCGTTGAACAGGTTGGTTTTTTTTCCGCGGACGTTCAAAATCAAATGCAAGGCATCCTGATGCCATTTCAACGCTTCCTTAAAGTCTTTTGCTTCTCGGTAAGCATTCCCTAAATCTATTCGGATATTGAACCGCTGATCGAGGTCACGCCCCGGAAACTGCTGATATACCTCAAAAACTTCCAACAATAATTGAATTGCTTGCGGATAACGCCCCTGGAGTAAGATGGCCCTGGCCTTGAATCGCTTGGCATCTGCCGCTTGTATAGGATGGTTTATCTTATAACTCAATGCGGTACAGGTATCCAAACATTGCAAAGCTTCCTCAAAACGCGCCATTTCAATAAATAATTCACCTCGAACCACTTGCACAAATGCCTTTAAACTGTCATTTATTATATTTTGCTCAAATAGACTCAAGTGCCGCAGGCGTAAATCAATGCTAGCTTCTTCGGTCAAATTGTAATATAGCCGCTGACAAGCCCAGGTTTGTAAGGTACCTGGAACCAATTTTTTTATCAAGAATACCGCTGAGTCGAGATTGTGCGCAGGTAAATAAGCAAAAAAATCACCGCCAAATTGGGACGATTCAAAAAAACCTTCCAGGTTAGGTGGGGAAGGTTTCCAGCAAGACCTAAAATAATAAGAAAATATCAGCAGAAAAAGCAGACCTATCATTATGACCTGCAAAGTCCGGAAGGAAGGAAGTTTCATTAGGAGGCTCCGTTTACTCGGCAAATCTACAATAAAAACGTTTTATAGCCTGCTTAAGTTAATTGTCCGAGCTTTTGTCCGAGCTGTAAATTTGACAATAACCCCCCTTTGGTCGTCTATTTGCAACCGAATTCATCGTAATTCACTTTGTTGTCGGCAAACGCTGCCGGCGATTTGTTCAAGTGTCAATGTTTTGACAAGGCAAGTCGGTTGGGTTTACCTTAAGTAAGATGGCCAGTCTGGGGAGAATATGGTCTTTTACCGAAAGGGAATACCCCTCCGGCTTGTTTGTTTTTTAAGGCATCAAAAAGAATTTACGTTGGAACGTAAATCAAGGTCGCAGAATTATTTGGCTGAAAGAGCGTCTGGGCGGTTTGATGCAATTGCTCGGGGGTAACCGCCAAATAAGTGGCCGTTTCGTCGTTCATCAACTCTGCACGGTCCAAAACTTCATAAAACGCCAGGTTTTGGGCCTTATTGAGCACACTGGTTTCCGAAAACACGACCGTACTTTCAAAACGGTGCTGAATTTTTTGCAATTCCCGGGTTTCAATCGGTGCCGCACGCAAAATCTCCAGTTCTTCCCATATCGCCGCAAGGGCCTGGTCGGGTGTAATGCCATCTACCGGACGGCCTTCAATCACCAACAAGCCCGGGTCGGTATTGCCCGTAACATAGCAATCAATTTGAGAAAACAATTGTTTTTCGCGCAACAAACGCCGGTAAAGCCGCGAGGACTGTCCTTGCGCCAATACATCCGACAATAAATCGACCGGGTAAAATGCAGGATCCAAGCGGGCAGGCATCCGAAATGCCAGGTAAACCGCAGGAACGGGCACATTGGCCTTTACTTCGAGCCGCAAGGGTGCCTGGGAAGGCGGCTCCACGGGTAAATTACGAGGCGGTACCACACGCGCTGGAATATTGCCAAACCACTTTTCAGCAAGTTCCTCTGCCGTAGGTACATCAATATTTCCTGCAATGCACAAAACAGCATTGTTGGGACAATACCAGCTCTGATAAAAAGCACGCACATCCTCAATGGTGGCATTTTCCACATGCTCCGGCGAAAGCCCAATTACGGGCCAACGATAAGGATGCACCTTATACAATAAATCGGAAAGATGATGCCAGGCATCGCCATACGGTTCGTTCAGGCAGGTTTCTTTAAATTCTTCTACCACAACCTTGCGTTGCACTGCTAAGGCCTTCTGGGTGATGCTCAGGGCCATCATGCGGTCACTTTCGAGCCATAGGGCTGTTTCGATGTTGGCTGCTGGCAAAATCTCGTAAAACGTGGTGTAATCGTTGGTGGTATAGGCATTGTTTTCGCCACCCGCACGTTGCAAGGGATCATCAAAATCCTTTACATTTTTACTGCCCGCAAACATCAAATGCTCAAATAAATGGGCAAAACCCGTTTTATCGGCCATTTCATCGCGTGAACCTACATCATAGGTAATATTTACAGCCACCAAGGGCGTAGAACGGTCCTCGTGCACGAGCACGCGCAAACCATTGGACAAAATTTTTCTCGAAAAATGTACCATGCAACCAACTAACGTTTTCCCGGCCAGCCAAACATCCTGGTGGTTATGATTGGAATAAAAAAGAAGGAGGCGGTCATGATGGATACCAGCAAATCGGCGGTTTCACTTTCAATAAAATCAGCCCACGCATTTCCTTTCCAAAAATGGCAAACCGCTGAGACCGATAATTTTAAACCCAGAATTGCGATGACTAAAAAGGCGCTGGTTTCCAAAAACGGGAACCGTTCCAGTAATTTTACAAACCAGTTGGCCACAAAACGCATGGCCAAAATACCGATAAATACCCCAATACAAATTAAGTAGATGTTGTCGGTAAAGGCAACCGCAGCAAAGACGTTATCGATCGAAAAAGCAAGGTCCATCACCTCTACAGCGATAACGGTCGCCCAAAACTTGTTCATCCAGCCGCTGGTAAGGCGATAAAACCACTTTTCTTCTTTGTTCAGCAAATCATCGTCCGTTGCCGGCGTCGCTTTGGTGAAGAAATAGCTGTACGCAAGATACAACAGGTAAAAACCACCCAAAGGCTTGAGCCACCAGATTTTAATCAGCCAGGAAGCAAAAATGAGCGATAAACCCCTGAACGCATAAGCGCCAATAATGCCATAACGCAAGGCGCGCGGCCGTTCGGATGGCGGAAGATCCAATACCATGGTAGCCAGCACCGCAGCATTGTCTACCGATAACAAACTCTCAATCAGAATCAGATTCAAAATGATGAACAGTCCGCCGTTCCAATCCGCTCCCAAAATATGTTGCAAAAATTCAGTCATGTACGTTGATTAATAATAACTCAGGAATGCAAAACAGCATGAACCCTGCAAGGTTGTGGGCTTTTCGATGAATCGCGTAATGAAAAAGACAAATATGGCTTACAACTGACAATTATTGTGCCTGCGCGTCCTGAATCAGGCGATCTGAATCGCGCAATAATTTTTCCATTTCTTTTTGTAACTGATCTTTTTGGCGTTGCAAATCAGCTGCTTTACCGGCCATTTGTTCTTCCGTTTTGGCATTAGCCTTGATGCCTTTTTTGGGTTGAACTGGCTGGTCTTGCTGCTGAATCTGGTCCAAATCCTCTTGCAGGCGCTGCTTCCTTTGTTCCAGGTTTTCTAACTCTTGCACCACTTTGGTATCCAAAAACTTGGCATTGTCCCGAATGGCTTTGTAGGCATCGCCCAATTGATCCATCACCTGGTCGTATTTTCCGGCATCAAATTTTTGTTTTTCTCCTTTCAGGACGCTGGCACCCGCCACAACCAGTTCACGCGCTTTTCCAAAAACCAACTGTGATTGGGCCCTTTCTTCGGTTGTGCCGAAAAAATAATTGTAAACCAGTATACAAACGAGCAAAACAAGCGCAAGTTTGATCAAAGAACGGATCATAAGCCTCAATTTTAAGTAAAGTGCGTAAAAAAGGGTGCAATTTTACCGCAAAGATGCAAAAGCTATACCGAAATTAAATAGTTTTTGTCGTTTTACTCCCCGCCGCAATAAGTCTAATAAAAAAGGCGCTTCAAAAGACCTTGCAGCCTTCCGAAACGCCTTTTCGAAGTTTTAAACCTTAAAAATATCTTTTAGAAACAGATTTAAAACAAGATTTTATAACAAGAAGCACTAGCGTTGCACTACGAATTTGCGCGCCTGTACCCCTGCATCAGAACGAATTTCGAGTTGGTACATACCGGCAGACAAATTACCCACTTGGATTTTTTGGGTAAATGCGCCATTTTGTACGGTACCAAAATCGCCTTCAAGTACCAAACGACCCAAATTATCGCGTACACCATAACGCAAGGCTTCGGCTTCTTTCAACTCAAACTGAATGTTTAAGTCATCTGAAGTTGGGTTAGGCGACAATTGCAAACTTTCCAATTTGTTGTTCAATTCGTTGGTAGCCACCACTTCCGGCAATGGGAAGGTGGTGCCATCTGCAAAGGCTGCCCATACTTCGAACTTTGGCTGATCTGTCAAGTATCCAGACGCATACAAAATAGCGGCCTCCCCGGCAAATGTGGTTGCATCTGCGATGTAGGTCTTCACTACCGTGTTGTTGTCGTTGGCAGGCGTAATTTGAATGGTGTATTGCGCAGCAGGCACACTCAAATAGTCGGTAAATTCACCAAAAGTGATGTTGTCATAGATCACAATACCGCCTGGCAAGGTTACATCCACATCTGGCGCATCGGGTGAACCATGGAATACGGCTAAATCAGTGCTACCTGCATCCGATGCACGGTAACGACCGTTTTCATTGATGTACAACTGGAAAGGCTTGGTAGCATTACCTACTACACCCGCAGCCATAATCACATAAAACTTGCTGCGATCTAATCCTTCTGTTACAGGCAGATTGTAAATAGCATCATTTGCAGAAGTACTGGTTCCTGGTGCTACGCCCAAGTCAAATGGTTCACCGGCTGGTAAAAGCGCTACACCGGTTGCATCATGGTAGTTGAAATCGTCCAAAATTCTTTCATCATCCAGGTACACGTCTACGGTTGGCGACGGACTGTTGTGGATCACCTGTACGCGGGCAAAAGAAGGCAATGGTGTGGTGAATCCATCAGGCAAAGCAACCCAAAGATCAAACGCAGGATCGCCTGTTACCAAACCACTGGCAAATACAACACCAACCAAACCTGCGGCATCGGTGAAATCAGCACCCCAAACACCCAAAGACTGGTTTGGCGTAGCGGTTGGCGCCAAATCTAACAACACGACATCGGTCGGGAACGTCACATAACCAGTAAATTCGCCGTAAGAAAAGTCGGTTAACAACGCTGAACCATCTACATAATTAGAAACATTAATGGCTGGCGCATCTGGCGCTCCATGCAATACCGCCAATTCTACTGCATTTTGGTCTACTGCGCGTTCGCGGCCCGCATCGTTGATGATCAAGTTAAAGGCTGGTGTTCCACCAACCAAACCACTTGCAACCACCACATAGGTTTTACCATTTGTAAAAGTAGCCGGGAAGGTAGCAATAACGTCATTCACCGATTGGCTACTTGCTGGAGCAACGCCCAAATTGAGGACTGTTTCGGCAGGTACATAGAAGAATGGTGTAGCCGTACGGAACTCAAAATCGTCAAGAATTTTTGTACTTCCTACATATACATCCACCACGGGCTCTGGGCTGTTGTGGATAATTTGTACCCGAGATACTGGAGCGAAAGGCAATTCTACCACTTGACCACTGCTCAAAGCAGCGAACAAGCCAAAACCTGGCGTTCCACTCAACAAACCACTCGCAAACACGCGAATCGCTGCACCATCCAAACCAGAAAGATCGGCCAGGAAGGTTCCAACAATGGTGCTGGTACCCGGCAAATTCACATCAATGAAATACAAATCGGGTGTCAAATTCTGGTATGGACGAATCTGACCATAACTGATGTTGGATTCTATTGTACCCAACAAACGTTCTGCTATATCTACCGCAGGGGCATCTGGTGCACCGTGGGCTACACTTACGGCAACAAAACCGGGTGCTGCATCCAATTGTGCCTGGTCATTCACCAACAGTGTAAATGGTGTGGTTGCGTTACCCACAATACCGGAAGCAAAAACGGTATAGTTTTTACCTGTTTGGAAATTAACCGGGAAGGAAGCAATTGCATTTGCTACCGATGTGCTATTGGCTGGCGCTACTCCCACCGCGAAGTTGCGGTTGGCTGGAATATCTACAAACGGGGTTGCGGTACGGAAGGCAAAGTTGTCGAGCAACAAAGTATTGCCTGCATATACGTCTACCGTTGGGTTCGGACTGTTGTGAATAATTTGCACTTTGGTGGTTGGGGTGATCGGCAGTTCAATCACGGTACCGTTTGGCAAAGCCGCGAACAAACCAAAACCTGGGTTGCTACCCAACAAGCCACTCGCAAATACATACGCTGCACCACCTGCCAAACCGCTCAAATCGGCGCGATAAGTAGCCACCACTACCGGCGAACCAGCAGGACGTACTGCAAAATCATAAAGGTCCGGAGCAAGGTTCAAATAAGGCGTAAACTGACCATAAGACAGGTTGCTTACCACGTTGTTTGCCACAAATACAGCATCTACATCTACTGCAGGCGCATTGGTAGCACCGTGCAATACTGCTACATCCACTTGGGCAGCGTTGCCAGCAGCCTCGCGGCCAGCATCGTTCAGAATCAGGGTAAAGGGCGTTGTAGCATTTCCTACAATACCTGAAGCAGTTGCAATGTATGTTTTACCTTCTTCAAAAGTAACTGGGAAGTTAGCAATTACATCATTTACAGACGTACTGGTGCTAAGTGCTACACCGATGTTTAAAACTTGACCGGCTGGTACATCAATAAATGGGGTCGCGGTCCGATATGCGAAATTATCAAGCAACAAATCGTTGTTGACATATACGTCTACGGTTGGCGATGGGCTGTTGTGAATCACCTGCAAGCGGGCCGTTGGCGTAGGCACGTTCGCTGGCGGGAACTCAATCACTGTACCATCAGGTAAAGCAGCAAACAAACCAAAAGCAGGGCTGCCACCTACCAAACCACTCGCAAATACACGAGCAGCACCACCTGTCAAGCCGCTCAAATCCGCAGTGTACGTTGCAACTACGGTGCTCGTACCTGCAACTTTTACCTGTAAATCGTAACTGGCAGGATCTACTGCGAGGTAAGGTGTAAATTCACCATAAGACAAATTATTGATGATGTTACCAACACCAACTACGGCTACATCCACTGCAGGCGCATTCGTTGCACCGTGCAAGGTTGCAAACTCCACTTTGGTTGGGTCGATCGCTGCGGTACGCGCTGCATCTGCCAACAAGATAAACGGTGTAGTTGGGTCGCCAACAATACCGCTTGCAAACGCTACAAAGGTGCCACCGATACTCAAGTTAACGTTCTGGGTGTAAATCACATCGTTTGAAGATGCGCTAGAAGCCAAAGCAACACCCACTGGAATATCAATATCCGCTGGAACAGTTACAAAAGCAGTAGCCGTGCGATACGCAAAATCATCTACCAACAAGGTATTACCCGCGTACACATCTACGGTTGGACTTGGGCTGTTGTGAATTACCTGTAATTGTGCGGTCGGTGTTGCAGGAAGTGCCAAAACGGTACCATCCGCCAACACGGCAAACAAGCCAAAACCAGGCGTTCCTGCCAGCAAACCGCTCGCAAAAACGGTCGCAGTTTGTCCTTGCAAGCCACTCAAATTAGCACGGAATGAAGCCACTACGGATGCGTTGCCTGCAGCGCGTACGGCTAAGTCGTATTTTGCTGGTGGCAAAGACAAATAGCCCGTAAAATTGCCGTAAGCAAGGTTGGCTACTACATTATTTGCTACAAAAACGGCATCTACATCTACTGCAGGAGCATCGGTTGAGCCGTGTAAAACATTTACTTCCACGTTGTCCGTATTCACAGAAACCAGGCGTGCCTCATTGGCGAGCAGGGTAAATGGAGTTGTCGCATTGCCTACAATACCAGAAGCAAATACGCCGTAAGATTTACCAGTAGCAAAATTTACTGTTTGGTTGTAAATCGCCGATGCAACAGAAGTGCTGGAGTCCAAAGCAACGCTTACCGTCAAATTACGATCGGCAGGAACCGTTACATACGGTGTAGCCGTGCGGTAAGCAAAATTATCAAGTAAACGGGTGTTACCCACATATACATCCACGGTTGGAGCCGGGCTGTTGTGTACAATCTGAACTTGTGCCGTTGGGGTAAGTGGCAGGGCAATAACCGCACCATCTGCCAACACGGCAAACAAGCCGAAACCAGGCGTTCCAGCCAACAAACCGCTTGCGAAAACGGTCGCAGATTTTCCTTTTAATCCACCCAAATCAGCACGGAATGAAGCCACTACAGGGGTAGTGCCTGCGGCGCGTACTGCCAGGTCGTATTTTGCAGGTGGCAAAGACAAATAGCCTGTAAAATTGCCATAAGCAAGGTTGGCTACTACATTATTTGCAACAAAAACGGCATCTACATCTACTGCAGGAGCATCGGTTGAGCCGTGTAAAACATTCAATTCTACATTATTCGTATCCACAGAAACCAAGCGCGCCTCATTAGCAAGCAGGGTAAATGGGGTTGTAGTATTGCCTACAATACCAGAAGCAAATACGCCGTACGATTTACCTGTAGCAAAATTTACTGCTTGGTTGTAAATCGCCGATGCAACAGAAGTGCTGGAATCCAGCGCAACGCTTACAGTCAAATTGCGGTCGGCAGGAACAGTTACATAAGGTGTAGCCGTGCGGTAAGCAAAATTATTGAGCAAAAGGGTATTACCAACATATACATCCACGGTTGGAACCGGGCTGTTGTGTACGATTTGCACATTGGCGGTTGGGGTAAGTGGCAAAGCAATTACAGTTCCATTTGGTAAAGCAGCATACAAACCAAAAGCAGGGCTTCCACCCAAAATTCCACTGGCAAAAACCGTAGCAGCGCCCCCACCGAGGGTACGCAAATCAGCGCGGTAAGAAGCAACGGTAGCAGGGGAACCCGCAGCACGCACTGCCAAATCATATACTGCGGTATCTAACGACAAATACGAAGTAAACTGACCATAAGCCAGGTTGGAAATCACATTATTGGCCACAAAAACGGCATCTACATCTACATTTGGGGCACCTGGTGCGCCATGCAATACAGCAACATCTACATTAGCAGCATTGCCTGCAGCCGTTTTTCCTGCATCATTTACTTGCAAGGTGAACGGCGTTGTGGCGTTGCCTACAATGCCCGCAGCAGCGACTACATAGGTTTTACCCGACTCAAAAGTTACATCAAAAGTCGCAATCGCTTCTGCTACAGAAGCACTGGTACCCGGTGCAACCGCAATAGAAAGTTGAATGTCCGATGGCAAATCCAAAAATGGCGTAGCCGAACGGAAGGTGAAATCATTGATCGCCAGGGTGCCATTTACATACACATCCACCGTAGGTTCCGGCGAATTATGAATAATCTGGACCTTGGCGGTTTGTGAAAACGCCGTTATTGCCGAGCACAAAAGCGCAAGCAATAGGAAGGAGAGTTTTTTCATGCTTTAAAGTTAACTGGTTAGAATAGTTGATTAATAGTTTTACTTAACAGGTTTTGTGTAAGATGGTTGCGCCTAATGTATCTAAATGCTAAACAAAAACATATGAAATGCCTAAATTAGGCAAAAGTCTAGGGGAGGGGGAGGAGGGGAAGGGGTTCCACGGAGGTGCTGTGTGCACAACCAAATTATTTCCAAAGATTTTTGTAATTTTGCTCCTCAAGCAAGTCCTTAGTTGACTATGCACTTTAGGCAGGGACACTTTGTTGTTCCTGCCTATTTTTATTAGGCAAATTGC
>CAIVGO010000365.1 GCA_903905445.1 uncultured Bacteroidota bacterium | reverse complement strand
TTGCGGCGAACTTCGCCTTTCCGATCTCGACAAAACCGTCACCCTCAGCGGCTGGGCCTCCGTGATCCGCGACAAAGGTTCCCTGCTTTGGATCGACCTGCGCGACCGGTACGGCATTACGCAACTCGTTTTTGACGAAGCTTATACCGATGCCGCTTTGTTTGATATTGCACGTTCTATCGGCCGTGAATTTGTGTTGCAGGCCACCGGTACCGTCATTGAACGCACCTCGAAAACGACTAAAATCGCGACGGGTGAAATCGAAATCAAGGTGACGGAATTAAAGATCCTCAACGCGTCTAAAACGCCACCTTTTACCATTCAAGACGATACCGACGGCGGCGACGAGCTCCGTTTAAAATACCGTTACCTCGATTTGCGCCGCAATGCTGTGCAAAAAAACCTGATTTTCCGCTCTAATTTGGCCATCGAAACCCGCAAATACCTTGCGGCACAAGGCTTTATTGAAGTAGAAACGCCCAACCTCATCAAGAGTACCCCGGAAGGCGCGCGCGACTTTGTGGTGCCATCGCGCATGAACAAAGGTCAGTTTTACGCCTTGCCACAATCGCCCCAAACCTTCAAGCAAATTTTGATGGTGGCCGGTTTTGATAAATATTTTCAGATTGTAAAATGCTTCCGCGATGAAGATTTGCGCGCCGACCGTCAGCCGGAGTTCACGCAGATTGACTGTGAAATGTCGTTTGTGCACCAGGAAGACATCCTGAACACCTTTGAAGGACTGACGAAATCGCTGTTTAAGAGCACTTTAGGGGTTGATTTGCCCGATTTCCCGCGCATGACGTACGACGAAGCGTTTACCCGTTTTGGTTCCGACAAACCGGATTTGCGTTTTGGAATGGAATTCGTGAACCTGAGTGATGTGGCCAAAGGCAAAGGTTTTCCGGTATTTGACGGGGCCGAAACCATCCTCGCGATATGTGCGCCGGGTTGCGCAGGGTATTCCCGCAAGCAACTCGATGAGTTGACAGAGTGGCTGAAACGTCCGCAAATTGGCGCAAAAGGCCTGGTTTATGTAAAAATGGAAGCCGATGGCAGCATTAAATCGTCTGTCGATAAATTTTATAGCCCCGAAGACCTGAAAGTATGGACGGATCGCGCGGGCGCGCAAACAGGCGACCTGCTGCTGGTGCTGTGTGGCGAAGATGAAAAAACGCACAAACAACTCAACGAACTGCGCTTAGAAATGGGTACCCGCCTGGATCTGCGCAAAGGCGATGATTTCAAACCGCTGTGGGTGGTAGATTTCCCGCTGCTGGAATGGGACGAGGATGCCAACCGCTTTTTTGCGATGCACCATCCGTTCACCTCACCGAAACCCGGCGATATTGTAAAAATGGAATCCGACGACAAGGCCCTGCTCAAAAGCATCCGCGCCGACGCGTACGATTTGGTGTTGAACGGCGTTGAAATTGGCGGCGGCTCCATCCGGATCCATGACCGCGATTTGCAAAGCCGCAATTTCAAACTGCTGGGCTTCACCCCGGAAGAAGCAGAAGCCCAATTTGGCTTTTTGCTGGGTGCTTTCGAATATGGCGCGCCCCCACACGGCGGTATCGCGTTCGGTTTCGATCGCCTGAGTGCAGTGATGAATGGGGCAGGTTCCATCCGCGACTTCATTGCTTTCCCGAAAAACAACCAGGGCCGCGATATGATGATCGATGCGCCGAGTGGAATTAAGGCGGAGCAGTTGAAGGAGTTAGGGATTGATGTGGTGGGGGAGTAAATCCTGAAACGGATCAGATTTATATAAAAAACAAACACCCCGGATGTTGTTGACAGCATCTGGGGTGTTTGTTTTTATTGGTGATCATTGTCATTATGCTTGCAGGCAATGTTTTTTGGCTTGGCGAAGGTGGCGATTTTTAGCACAAAAATTAAATGGAATTACCGCTATAAAACCTTTCACAAATATTTTATAGAACCACGTCAGCCGCTATATTGCCAAGCCGATGTTTGCGGTTCGTTGTTTTTCTTCAGTTAAATTTGCCCGTTATATTTTGGATCAAAATCTACCATCCATTCAATTAGACTCTATAATACAAATACATGCTGGCGATCCATTTTCTTTACCAGTTTCTCCATTTCTTCCACTTAAACCTATTTTCATATTAAGTTGGTCCATTCCTGAATCTCCACCTTTACCACCTTTTCCTGGTATAGATGTTGAATGATAGAAAATAATTTTTTGCGATTGCCCATTTGGAACAGTTATATAAATATTTCCCCCATTTACTCCATTTCCTCCCATTCCTCAATCACCTCCATTTGCTCCACTTAGCAAATTTGTTCCATCCCCCCCGTTGCCACCATCACCCCCGTCACCGGAATGAGAATAAATTACAAATTGGTTTGTAATACTATTTATACCACCTGGGCCGATAACGACCCGCGTAAAAAGTGAGGGTAAACCATTTCCTCCATCCGATCCTTTTTCTCCTTCACAACCATTAGCTGCTTTAGGTTTTTTTGGAGGAGTATTTCCTGTAATTCCCAAAATTCCCAAATCATAATTTTTCAATGGCACATTTCCTGTTTTTATAACCAACGTTTGAGCTAGCAATATTAATGGTGTGTTAGCAATTTTCATGGATGCCCCTGTTTCCATTGTTAAAGTATCGTAGTTATGAATAACTAGGTCCTGGGAAGTGCCAAAATCCAATACCTCATTAGTTTCAATTACACGGTTCTTAGTTGAAACGACTTTAAGTCCTATAGGGAAGAAGATAGCACTTATTTTAATCCTGTCTTCATCCGATAATGAGATGTTGTTGAATACATAAGCAAACAATTTATCTTCAAGTGACAATAGCATGTTTCCATCGGCAATCGGAGGTGTTGTTTCGAAGGTAATATCAAGCCCTAAAGCTAATTCTTTTAAGGCATCAATGTTATTGATACTCAAAATAGAACTTATGGTTTCGCCATTTTTAAGGACTTCAATATTCTGTCCGATATTCATTGCAATGTTAAAAAAAGAGTTCATTTTGTTTTTTTAAAAAAGTGATAATTTTTATTTGTTGTTATTGTCTAATCTAAAGCGCTCAATGCTCTATTTCAGAGCGAGATCTTCATTTTTCCCACGTTCAATCCCCCTACTGCAAGTCAGTTGTAAAAAACAAAAATTGAGCGCTGCGATCTATTCGTTGCGAAAGTGAAGACCACGCGCGGCGGAAATTCTTTTGTCCCTAAGGTTTTCAACAATAAATTTCCGAATTTGTCAACAAGTATCAATCCTTTCATTTTTTATAAAGTTCGATTTTTCGTTCGTCTGGGTCAGAAATAATTGCCATAAAGCCAAATTCCGTTTGCGTTGGCTCCAAAGAAAACGGAACTTGTAATTCTTTTAAAGTCCGTATTGTTTGGTCGAAGTTGTCAATACCAAAACCCAAACGTAAATTCTTGTCTGCTTCTGACTGGCTTTTTGACAATGGATAAATTTCCAAAACGGTTAGTCCGATGGAAGCTGAATAGTGAAATGGTGAATTTTCGTGTTTGTGATAATCAAAAGTTAGTCCGAATAAGCTATAAAAGTCAGCAAGTCTTTTTGTGTTACTTGTTCTTAAAACGATTAGTCGGATATCCATTTATAATTTGTTTATTTGAAGTTTGTTTGGTGTACAATACGCAATACAGCCGAAGTTCTCACTGTCCAGGCACACTTGCAGCGACTCCCATGTTGGCAATAGGTTTTC
>CAIVGO010000364.1 GCA_903905445.1 uncultured Bacteroidota bacterium | reverse complement strand
TTTTTTTCTTGTGCGTAGCAGCGCTACGGACAAGAAAAAAAACGCAGAAGGGCGGAAAATGGGCGTTTTTACGTCGTTTTCAACTTCCCACCGCAACAAGTCTAATACTGAACCACCGTTTAAAACAAGCACCATGGGCTTCCAAAAAGTAAATACCCTTGATTCACAGCAGGAAATGCAGCATTTTGTACGCTGCCTGCTCGATGATGTGAAGGCATTTGAGTACATGCTGGAACACAATTGGTTTGAAAGTGATATTACCAGGATTGGCGCAGAACAGGAAATGTGCCTGGTCGACAACAAAACATTTAAGCCAGCCACCATCAACATGGAGGTCATGGAGCAGATGACGGAATATCCGTGGTGCGTGACTGAATTGGCCAAATTTAACCTTGAGACCAATTTGAGTCCACGCGAATTTGTGGGCACCTGCCTGAGCGATATGGAGGAGGAAAACCGACATTACCTTTCGCTGATTCAGAAGGTGTTGGATCAATTTGATGCAAGTATTGTGCTGTGCGGCATTTTGCCCACTTTGCGCAAACACGACCTGGAAATGCATAATTTGACGCCACGCGATCGGTATTTTGCCCTCATGGCGGCTATTCAGAAACATTTATTGGGTACTTCTTTCGAATTGCGGGTAGAAGGCGTGGATGAACTGCTGGTAAAACACGATTCGCCCTTGCTGGAGGCTTGCAACACCAGTTTTCAGGTGCATTTGCAGGTTTCGCCCAATGAATTTGTTAAAATGTACAACATCGCGCAGGTCTTGGCCGGACCGATGATTGCCATTTCTGCAAATTCACCGCTGGTATTTGGCCGGCGTTTGTGGCATGAATCGCGTATTGCTTTGTTTCAACAATCACTGGACACGCGCACGGCGCACGATCACATGCGGGAACGTTTGCCGCGCGTGAATTTTGGCAGTGGTTGGTTGCAAGGCGATATTACCCAAATTTATAAAGAGGACATTAGCCGTTTCCGGGTTTTACTGGCGGGTTCGATTGAAGAAGATTCCCTGGAAATGGTGCGCAATGGGAAAGTGCCCAAACTACGTGCTTTGCAAATCCACAATTCGACCGTTTACCGTTGGAACCGCCCTTGTTACGGCATTTCACCCAACGGGAAACCGCATTTGCGCATTGAAAACCGCGTTATTCCAGCCGGACCAACCGTGGTGGATGCAACAGCGAACGCAGCGTTTTGGCTGGGCGCCATGATCGGCATGGGCCTGCATTATGAAGACGTAACCAAACACATCGACTTTGTAGATGCGCGCGATAACTTCCTGAAGTCGGCCAAATTTGGTATTGATACAACGTTTACCTGGTTTAAAGACAATAAAGTACCCGTTACCGAACTGATTTTGAAGGAGTTATTGCCTTTGGCCAAAGAAGGTTTGAAACACCGTAAAGTAAAATCGGCCGACATCACCAAATACTTGGACATCATTGAAGCGCGGGCGACCGAGCACAAAACCGGTGCACGCTGGGCATTGCGATCCTACACCGCCATGAAAAACCAGGTTACCAATGATGAAGCCATGGTTTGCCTAACTGCCGCGATGATCAAAAACCAACAAGATAACCGTCCGGTGCATACCTGGACTGAACCTAAAGCGACCGATTTGGAAAACTGGACGCCTTCTAAACTAAAAGTAGAAGAATTTATGTCGACCGACCTCTTTACCGTTCAAAAGGACGATGTCATTGAGTTGGTGGCCGAAATTATGGACTGGCGGCGTATCCGATATATGCCAGTAGAAGACAGCAAGGGCGAACTGGTGGGTTTGGTTTCTTCGCGCATTTTGCTGCGTTATTTTGCCAAATTGAACAAAATTGAAGACGATACGGTTCGTACAGTGAAAGATCTGATGATTGTAAAACCGATCACCGCCACACCGGAGACCACCATCATGGAGGCGATGGGTAAAATGCGGCAACATAAAATTGGCTGTTTGCCGGTGGTAAAAGGCAAGGAATTGGTAGGCATTATCACGGAAATGGATTTTTTGCGGATTACAAACCGGTTGATGGAGCGTTTGGAGGGGTAGCGGTCTTTGAATCTTCAATTATTACCGAGTAATTGTATGGATTAGGTCATTTTCAAAGGTCTTGCCTCGGCTAGATCCTTATTGTTATGTTTTTTTAAAACAGAAGCACCTTTTCCAACTTTTGATAGGCCTCCTTATGTTTAACATTGTCCATATTAGTAAGGTTGATTAGCTTCCATTGGACTGATGGAAGATTTGAGACTTCTTCAAAATTTGAAAGGCCTAACAACTCCCAGGTAGGATTTCGTGCTTTAAATGACAGTAAAAAGTTGCGTTCATCACTTGACATATTCGAGTGAATGATTTCAATTAGTTGCTCTCTTGTTGCTTCTAAATCTTCAACAGTGACTTCATCTTCAGTCATTTGAGAAAACTCAGCAACAAAGGTTTCTCGAATATCTTTCCTATTCGGACTTAATAACTCCGACATGGGCCGCTGGTGGCTAATCAGGAATACCAGGAATGTTTTGCGTAAATCCTCAGTAAAACCCTCGTTTTCCAACAAATACTTAACATCAAACAAGTCTCTTGGATGCTGTCGGTCAAGTGCTGCACATATTTTACCAGCGTATAAATCAGGCAAAGAGGCTACTTGAATTTCTGCATAACCAAATTCCTTTTCCACCAAGGCATTTACCTCCATTTTTTCTGGAGGAAACACCGTCCCCCTTATAACCGGTGATAATTCAACTTTAATTCGAACATCCGCTAATTGCAAGATTAACCTGAGTGCGTCGCTCTGTTCGTGGGTATTCTGAATTTGTATTCCTTTGATGGTTTTTCTAATCAATGCACTTAAGCGGGTAAGTGCAGCTCTTATGTTGAGTAATGCTTCGGTACGGCCATGTGATGGCAAATAAAGTAAATCAATGTCTACCGAAAGCCGGGGCATCGGCCTGTAAAATAGGTTGATTGCTGTTCCTCCTTTTAAAGCAAAACATTTTTCGCTGTCTAAAAGTGGAAGAACGCGCACTAAAAGTTGCACCTGGCGATAATAGATACTATCTTTTCTCATTTTTAGAATTTGGTGTTTTTGGGTACCGTTATGTGATATGTTTTATCCAATCGCCCTCCTTCGATTACCATTCGGTTGCCTGAACCAAGGTTGAGTTGGTCCGTTTTCAGCTTATCAAACCAGGCATAATTGTGTTTAAATCCGAACCATAAAAAAAGCCTTTTGACCTTAATATTGGTACATTGCTCCAATAATTTCTGTAAAGCCCGTGGCGATAAATTCGTCATACCTTGAATCAATTGATCCGCATGCTCAAATGATATTTTATGAGGTATTTCGTTGAGCATTTCCAGACATGCTTTTTCTGGGCAGGATATTTTTAGTGGTTCATAACCTTCTCTCCAATCAAGTAGTACTGAAAAATCATCCGCTTTTTCAGCAGTCAAGTTTTCAAAGAAAACATTTCTTGTGTGCTTTACGAAAGTAACATGCTCTACTATTTCATTGGCCCATGAAGGCAAAACGTTGTTCCCATAGATATGTATGATCTTTTTTTCCGCTATCGGTAAATAATGAGAATAGCCATTTAACTCCAATGCAGATATTCCACCAACGACATAATCCAGTTTCATGACAACTTGTAATGTATAAACAATACTTTGCCAAGAGATCTTGGTATATCCTCGGGTATAGAGTCCTTTATTTAAAAGCCTGAGTTGTTCGCTTTTTACCAGGTTATCAATCGCATGTTTTTCCAAATTCGCATTTTCTGCAAGCCATTTTCTGGTTACCACGATGCCTTCAGGCAACAATTGCTGCAGTAGTTTTCGTCTTTCAGGGATAGCGGCCATATTTACACTTTTAGATTTTCACGGCGTTTATCGCCGTGAATGCAAAGTTACATAAATAATTTAATTTACTAAAAAATAAAATGACGGCGATAAACGCCGTCATAAATATTTTTTATAAACAAACTCGTTTTCCTACCCAAAAAACTCCGCCTTATTCTCTTCCATTTGCATCAAATGCCGCTCCGCGTGTTTGCTCAGGAAATATATATACTCGTACACGTTCAGCTTACCAAGCGCTTGAACGGACATCGTTGTTTTATACTGCAATCCTGCGCCATTTTTCAAATTTTCTAAGTGGCTCAAACATCGGTGCAGTTGGGAAATCAATTCATCTTTCACCTCCAGGGCAGATTTTTTGCCGGTGGGTTCCATGTGTTCCGGGCGGACCCACACAAACGACTTATGAATCCCGATTTGGTCAATTTTGTCCAAACTCAATGGTGATTGCAGTAAATAGTCCTCCAATAATTGCGCATCAAAAGGAAGGGATTTATGGGCCGCTTTATCGATCAGGATCAACAAAAAATGGCTAGTCAACGCGATATGCTCTAGAATTTCTGAAATCGTCCAGCCCTGGTCGGCCGGACGGAACGACTGCATTGCTTCTGGTGCCCAAAACCAGTCTAACACCAATTGATGGGTTTTAATTAAATGCAATTGAATCGTTTGAATATAAGTTGCTAACTGCAAAGGCCATGTATACTTAAAACCCGGATGCAATCGGCTATCCGGTATGTTTTCAACCACTTTTTATTCGAAAAAGTTTCCAGTCCACTACTTTGTATCTTTCCATCAAGCCTATCACCCAATTGGCTCAACGTTCATATTTTTTCTCCAAATCCGCAACCTTCTGCTTGTAGGTCCGTTTCCTTGTCTACTTTTGCAGCCATTGTGAGCAATTTATTACATCTTCTGGAAGCCTACCGCCGTCACCCGGCTTTAGCGCAATTAATACAGGCCTTTAAAGGCGGGGAGTCTGATGTGCGTGTGGAAGTGCGTGGCCTTTCGGGTGCGCAACGCTGTTTTGTCTTGGCGGCTTTCATGCGGGATAAAAGTCCCGAAATTTCAAAAGTGCATTTGGTAGTAGCCGAAAGCAAGGAAGAGGCGGCCTATTTACAAAATGACTTAGCCGGTATTTTGGAACAAGTACCCGATGCACCAGCCGTTTATTTTTTCCCGGATTCCTTCAAACGTCCCGTATTTTTTGATGATTTGAATCCAACTCAGGTGTTGCAGCGTTCAGAAACGGTGCATAAAATCACCGCAGGCGATCAATCAGGCATCGTTGTCACCTACCCGGAGGCGCTGTTTGAAAAAGTGGTTTCGCCGCATGTGCTCAACGAAAACCGGATTACGGTGACCGTTGGTGAGAAACTCGATGTAGATTTCATGATGGAAGTGCTGATCGAATATGGCTTTACACGCACCGATTTTGTGTACGAACCGGGCCAGTTTAGCATCCGCGGGGGCATCATCGACTTGTTCTCTTTTGGCAATGAACACCCTTATCGCATCGAACTGTTTGATGATGAGGTGGAAAGCGTACGTACGTTTGATCCACTCACGCAACTTTCACAACGCCGGATTACCCATGTGAGCATTGTGCCGAATTTGAATACCCGTTTCCGGCAAGACCAAAAAGTGTCGCTTTTTCGGATTTTACCACCCGGGGCTGTGCTTTGGATGCAGGATGTGCAGTTTATACTCGATCGTTTGCAATATTGCTTCGAAAAAGCGGAATTGTTTGCCTCCAAATTGACCGCCTTG
>CAIVGO010000363.1 GCA_903905445.1 uncultured Bacteroidota bacterium | reverse complement strand
CATGGGTGGCACGCCGATGTTGGCGATCGCGATCCTGGGTTGGCCGATCAACACCTTGCCTGCTTCAGTTGCAAATCAAGTCATTGAAGGTGCGCGCAAGGCTTGTGCAGATGCGGGCATTCCGTTGGCGGGTGGACATAGTATCGACAGTCCAGAGCCCATTTTTGGTTTGGCAGTTACGGGTCGCTTACCGATTGCCCACTTAAAGCGCAATGGCGGAGCCCAGCCTGGTGCCAAACTGTTCCTGACCAAACCCTTGGGTGTAGGTATTCTGACGACTGCCCAAAAGAAAGGTGTGTTGGATCCAGCCCATGCTGCAATCGCACCCGACAGCATGAAACAGCTCAATAAAATTGGTGCTCTGTTGGGTGCCTTGCCATACATACAGGCCATGACCGATGTTACGGGTTTTGGCTTATTGGGCCATTTATCAGAAATGTGTGCTGCGAGCGATGCTTGTGCGGTGGTAGAATTTGAGAAAGTACCCACGATTGATGCGGCTATTTTGCAGCATTACCTCGATTTGAAATGTGTGCCGGGTGGGACTAACCGCAATTGGGATAGTTATGGCCATAAGGTAGCAGGTGCAGAAGGCAATCGTCGGCATATTTTGGCCGATCCACAAACCTCTGGCGGCTTGCTTGTGGCGGTAGATCCTGCCCATACCGATGATTTTATTGCTTTTGCACATGGCCAAGGCCTGGATCTTGCGCCTTTGGGCTTTTTGATTGAACAACAGGATGTTTTGATCACCGTAATTTAAACTTTCTGATGCTCCGATACATCTTAGGCCGCCTTGCTTATGGTATCCTGGTGATCATCCTGGTGGTGGTCATTATTAGCAGCATTATATACCTGGCGCCGGTCGATCCGGCCCAACTTACCTTTGGCCAACGCGCTGATGTAGCCACCGTTAAAGCCAAAACGGCCGAATTAGGTTTAGATCAGCCGCTTTCCGTGCAGTTGTTGCATTATTTATCGGACGTTGCACCCCTTTCGGTGCTGGATGTTACACGCCAAACACCTTACCGTTATTTGCGGTTGTTTCCGGTAGGGGCCGACCGTTATTTCATCTTAAAATGGCCTTATTTGCGCGAATCGTACCAGACTGGTCGGCCCGTATCGGCCATGCTTGCTTCGGCCATTCCGGCTACCGCATTGTTGGCTGTTGCGGCGCTGCTGTTTGCTTTGTTACTCGGTATACCCTTAGGGATATTTGCGGCCCTGCGTCCACGTTCCTTTTGGGATAGTGGCATTTCCATGTTGACGGTATTGGGGTATTCTTTGCCTTCTTATGTTGCTGCGATGTTGATGGCCTTGTTGTTCGGGTATGCTTTTGGACATATCACCGGGCTCAACGTTCAAGGCGGTATTTTTGTGCTGGATGATTTTGGCGACTGGCACACGGAATGGAAAAACCTGATCCTGCCTGCCCTGGCTTTGGGGATGCGTCCGGTGGCGCTGATCACCCAACTCACCCGCAGTGCCATGCTCGATGTTTTGTCGCAGGATTATGTGCGGACTGCTTTGGCCAAAGGCTTACCTTTTTATCGGGTGGTGTACAAACATGCGTTGCGCAATGCGCTCAATCCGTTGGTATCGGCGGTTTCTTCCTGGTTTGCGGCCTTGCTAACGGGTGCTTTTTTTGTAGAAAACGTATTTAGTTTTAAAGGCCTGGGGGATTTGACCATTCAAGCGCTCCTGAATTTTGATTTGCCCGTGGTACTGGGCTGTGTGTTGTTTACGGCTACTGTATTTGTGGTGATTAATTTAATTACGGATTTGTTGTATGTTTGGGTGGATCCTCGGGTTCGGGTTTTGGAGTAAAAAGGGGTTCCACGGAGGAGCTCGGAGGAACGGAGTTACACGGAGAGGAGAGTTCCACGGAGAAGCTCGGAGGTACGGAGTTACACGGAGTTTTTTTCGATTTGTATTAATTTATTGATTTTTAGGAAATTATAAGAGCAAAATCTGGCTCAACACCAAAATGATCCCCTCCTAAAAATGAAAAACTCCGCGCAACTCCGTACCTCCGAGCTCCTCCGTGGAACCCTTTTTTTCCGTGGCACCCTTTTTCTCCGCGTAACTCCGTACCTCCAAGCTCCTCCGTGGAACCCTCCTTTATCCGAACATGGCTTTTTTATACCGGGCATTCACTTCCGTCCAGTTCACCAAATTATAAAAGGCGCTGATATAGTCCGGGCGTTTGTTTTGGTATTTCAGGTAATAGGCGTGTTCCCATACATCCAGGCCCAGCAACGGCGTGCCGCTTTGCTTCACAATTTGCAGCATTAATGGATTGTCTTGATTGGGTGTCGTGGTGATAAACAAACCTTTGTCTTTACCGATGCACAACCAGGCCCAGCCGGAGCCAAACACACTTTTGGCTGCTGCTGTGAATTGCTCTTTAAATTTGTCGTACGAACCAAAGGTGGTATTGATGGCCGCCAACAAATCGCCCGTAGGTGCGCCGCCAGCATTGGGCGCCAGGGTTTGCCAAAAGAAGGAGTGGTTCCAATGCCCGCCGCCGTTGTTGCGTATTTTTTTATCGGCATCGCTGCTGGTAATGCGGGCAATGATATCGTCCAGTTCATAATCAACATACACCGTTTCTTTTACGGCGTCGTTGAGGTTGGTTACATACGCTGCATGGTGTTTGCCGTGGTGAATTTCCATGGTCATTTTATCAAAATGCGGTTCCAGGGCATCGGTTGCATACCCTAAAGCAGGCAATTCGAATGGTTTAGAACGGCGTATTTTGGGGGAAGGTAAAGTAGGGCCAACAGGGGCAGCAGCCGATTTGGCCACCGATTTACAAGCATTTAAAAACGAAGCAGAAGCCGCCGCAACACCCAGCAAGAGACTTGATTTCAGAAAGGTTCTTTTTTCCATGAATTTGTTTTTTTAAAATTTATGCGCCGTAGCATTCGGTTTTGCGCAATCGGATTGGAACAGTCCAGCAGCATTGCACAAAACCGAATGCGGTGGCGCGTTATCGGATTTGAATGCCCAAATTACGGGAAAATAACCGAATCTCGGCACGCGCCGGTGCAACATTTAAAGAATCATTGTATAAATTAACGTACTTTTGCGATAATTTCCCACCGACCATTCACACAGCAATGAATCAAGACGAGTTGAATATTTCAGAAGTATCAGAAGAAACGGAGCCAATCGAAAACGTGGCAGAAACAAACCCCTTGAATGAAGTCGACGCCCAAGTGGCAAGCGAACCGGATGGGCAAACAGCAAGCGAAACCGATGAGCAAGCGGGCGCCGAAGATCTCTTTGAACGCCAGGAGTTTGTGGCCGACCCCAAGCAAGGACTTGTGCGGGTGGATAAGTTCCTGATGGAACGTATGGCCCATAAATCGCGCAGCAAAGTCCAAAGCGCCATTCGCGCGGGCTCGGTTACGGTAGATGACAAGGAAATCAAGCCTAATTACAAGGTAAAACCCGGCAATACCATCACCATCGTGCTCCCGCGTTCGCTGGATGAAATGCACGATATTTTGCCGCAGAACATCCCGCTCGACATTGTGTACGAGGACGAAGACGTGATGATCGTGAACAAGCCGTTTAAAATGGCGGTTCATCCCGGTGTCGGCATCCCAAACGGTACTTTGGTGAACGCTGTTGCCTGGCATTTGCAAGAACAACTGGCCACCTTACCCATCAAAGACGGCAATGAAGCCAACCGCGCCGGCATTGTGCATCGCATCGACAAAGACACCACCGGATTGATGGTGGTGGCCAAAAACGATCTCGCCATGGCCAGTCTTGCCAAACAATTTTTCCACCATACCATCGAACGCAAATACACCGCGCTGGTGTGGGGCGACCTGGACGAAGATTCCGGCACCATTCGCAGTTATATTGGCCGCAATCCCAACGACCGCAAGTTGTTTATGGTGTTTCCGGAAGGAGAAGAAGGCAAGTTTTCCATCACCCACTGGAAGGTCATTGAGCGTTTTTATTACGTGACCCTCATCGAATGTCAGTTGGAAACCGGCCGTACCCACCAAATTCGCGTACACATGAAATCCATCGGACATACCTTGTTTGGGGATCCTCGGTACGGCGGCAACCAGATTTTGAAAGGCACGCTGTATTCCAAGTATAAGTTTTTTGCTGAAAAATGTTTGCACATGCTGCCCCGGCAGGCCTTGCATGCACGCGTGCTCGGGTTCACGCATCCACGCACGGGAGAACATATTCGCTTCGAATCCGAACTGCCCAACGACATGCAATCGACCATCGATGCCTGGCGCGAATATGTGCAGGCGCGTAAAGAGACCATATAACAGACTATGGAGCATTCCCACCCTCCTGTTCGGATCAATACCAATGTTGTTTTGGATGAAATTCTTCGTCCAAAACGCACCATTTTTATTGTAAATCCCAAAGCGGGTATTCAATCCCAACGGCGTATTCAGGAAAGTGTCGATAAAAACCTCGACCATCGCAAGTTCGAGTACGGTATCTGGTACACCGAAAAACCGGGCCATGCGGGCGAATTGGTGCGTAAAGCCCAGGCAGAAGGCTACGAAATCATTGTGGCGGTGGGCGGAGATGGTTCGGTGAATGAAATCGGATCGGCCATGCTGGATACCGACCTGCAATTGGGCATCATCCCGGCAGGTTCGGGCAACGGATTGGCCATGCACCTCGGCTATGGACGCAATATGGACGCGGCCATCCGCAAACTCAATACCGCTCAGGTAAAAACCTTCGATTGTGGCCTGTTTAACGGGCGTCCGTTTATCAATTTGGCCGGAATTGGCTTCGATGGACTGGTATCCAACCTCATGCAAGGCAGTTATTGGCGCGGATTTATCCCGTATTTTATGAAATCGGTAGAAGCGGGTTTGGTATACACCGCCAAAGAATGCCTGATTGAAATAGACGACCGCAGTTTTACCGAAAAATGTTTTGCCATCACGGTTGCCAATGGCCCCATGTACGGCTATAACGTCACCATTGCACCCGATGCCTTGATGGATGACGGATTTTTTGAACTTGTAATCTTGAAAGATGCGCCGAAATGGCAGTATTTTGCAGCCGTTCCCGCTACCCTCAATGGCCGTATTTACGATGCCGAGTTTGTGGCGCACTACAAAACCAAAAAGGTGAAAATCACCACGGAAGGCGATAATTATATCCACCTCGATGGAGAAGGACTGACGATGCGCGGGGAAATGAATTTTGAGATCAAGCCCAAGGCGTTGAAGGTTTTGGTGCCTAAACTGGGGTAATAAGCATAATTACAATGGCAAAAAAACAACAAAACGGCGGTTTCGTTTTCTCTACCAATCCTGATTTTCAATTAAATCAGGAAGAAGACACCACAGAAACCCTCGCGCCGGAAAAACAAATCCTGCGCATCTGGCTCGAACGCGTGAAAGGCGGCAAAGAAGCCACCGTCATCAAAGGATTTATCGGAACGGATGACGACATAGAGGCCTTGGCCAAACTGTTGAAAAACAAATGCGCAAGTGGTGGCAATGCTAAAGACGGCATTATCCTGGTACAAGGCGACCACCGCGATAAGGTGCTGGCCCTGCTGCTCGATCAAGGTTATAAAAATACAAAAAAAGCGGGCGGATAAGGTTCGTTTGCACACAACGCCATGAAAATCAATTTCTTACTACCCGTTTTTTGTTGGATATTTTTGGCTTTGTTTGCCATCGACTGTACCCCACGACGCATCGGCGCGGTGGATACTCGTCCACCCGTGAAACCCGGCACCAAACCCAATAAATACGAACCCATCGACACCGTGCGCTGGACAGACCCCGCCAATCCGAAACCACCGATTCAAAATGGCCCCGGCAGGCGTCCGAACAACGAAACAGGCAATTTTAGCAAAGAAACCTATCGGGTCGCGCTTTTGTTGCCCTTTCTGACCAACCAAGCCCAGGAAGGCACTGTACCTGAAAAAAGCAAACTTGGGCTCCAGTTTTATACGGGGGTAAAAATCGCCCTGGAAGCACATTCTAAAGCCGGCGGACCAAATATTCAACTCGATGTGTACGATACCCAGGCCTCGGATGCCGATTTTCAGGCTGTTTTAAACAACCGCAACCTGGCCAAAGCCCAGGTGCTTGTCGGTCCGATCCGCAACGCCCACGTGCAACGCGCTGCCGAATGGGCTAAAACCAATCGAAAAATCCTGATTTCACCCGAATCACCCAGTTCGGGCATCGCCACGCAACAGCCTGATTTTATTCAAATCAATCCTTCCTTGCGTGCACATTGCGAGATGATCGCCCAATATGTCAACGCACGCATGAAAAACAGCACGGTTACCCTCTTGTGCAAACAAAAAGAAGCCGACCGCCTGCCTTATTTTCAAGATTACCTGAAAGCCATTGGTGCAGCCGCTTATGGCGAAATGATTGTGCCCGATGAAACCCTGAATTTTGACAAAACGAATTTTGCGCCTTTTTTCAAACCGGGCAAAACCGCCGTTTTTATCCTGCCCACCTGGGCCAGTCAGGATTTCGTGATGGCATTTTTCCGCAAACTGAAAGCCGTTAAAGGAAACAATGCCGTGGCTGTATTCGGGATGCCCCAGTGGAAAAACTTTGAAAGCATCGATCCGGAGTATTTGTTGGCTTTGAATGTACACATCACGGCTGCCAGTTATATTGCCTATCAATCACCTGAAATACAGGCGTTTCAACAGGCTTTTTATGATAAAACGGGCACCATTCCCGATGAAGACGGGTTCAATGGCTACGATATTACCCGTTGGTTGTGTACCATGCTGGGCAATCACGGGTTGTCTTTTCCCGAGCGTTTGCAAGGCAATGACCAGCATTTGTTGCATGGAAACTTTCATATGGTACCGGTGTTCAACGATGGGGTAGTGGGCGATGCGTTTAAACCATATGATTATATGGAGAATAAGTTTGTGCATATTTTGCAGTTTAAAAAATATGGCTTTGAGCCTGTTGAATGATTTTCTACCGTACGGACAGGTCGCGACCTGTCCGTACCGCCCATTTCAAAATGATGAAAACACTCCTCCCAATGATACAACGCACCCTCGTACGGACAGGTCGTGACCTGTCCCCAATACGCACCCTCGTACGGACAGGTCGTGACCTGTCCCTGCTGCGGACAGGTTTCAACCTGTCCCTACTCGCCATCCTCTTCTGCAGTTGCATGCGCACGGCATCCTTGACCGTATTGCAACCCGCGCAAATGACCCTGCCCGAGCACATTTCCACCGTTGCCGTGGTCGATCGGAGCAAACCTTCCAATGGCTGGTTGAATACCCTCGAGGGATTATTTACCGGCGAAGCCATCGGCCAAGACCGCCAAAGCCGCAATGAAGCTGTGCGCGGTTTGACTGCTGCCCTCGAACGCACCCCGCGGTTCAAAGTAAAACCAACCGGCATTGAAAAAACAGGCAGCAAAGCAGGGGTAGGCATGCCACCACCTATCGATTGGGCGGAAGTAGAGCAAATATGCGCCGATTATGGTGCCAATGCCCTGGTTACCATCGAATCGTTCGACTCCGACAACAACGCCAGCGCCCAAAAAGTAACCACCAAGCGCAAAGACAAAAACGGGAAAGAATACCTCGATGTCAGTTACAACAGCCGTCAACGCACAGGCGTACGCATGGGCTGGCGCTTGTACGATCCGAAAACCAGAATTATTCTCGACGAATATACCACCGACGATTACCTTGAACGCACCGGTTCCGGGACCACCGAACGCGCCGCTTTGAGCAATTTGCCCTCCCAGGTAACGGTTTCGCGCAATGTTGCCTACAACGGCGGCCTGCGTTATGGCGAACGCATCGCACCGGTGTATGTAAACATCGGTCGCCAATATTACGCCAAGGCAAAAGGCCCCAAAGCAGAAATGAAAGAAGCCGCCCGATTTGCGGGCAGCGGAAATTGGGACCGTGCCGCCGCGATTTGGCAAAAAATTGCAGACCAATCGACCCAGCCTAAAAAAGCAGCCGGACGCGCCGCGTATAATATGGCCATTGCGGCCGAACAAAAAGGTGAATTGGACATTGCCCTCAGTTGGGCCGAAAAAGCCTGGACGCAATTTGGCAATAAAAAAGCACGGAACTATATCAATGTCTTGAAAATGCGCCAAAACGACGAGCGCAAAGTAGAAGGACAAATGAACCATAAAAAGGCATAACACGATATGTCCATCGGCACGGAAGACATTGATCGGAACGAAGGCTTGAGTGAGGAGCAGGTGAAACGCAGGTTTGCCGCGTTTTTGCGCGCGTTTTACCGCGATCGCTTCGAACCGTTGCCCAACTCCATCGAAACCAGCCTCGACAATGTGGGAGCAGGTGGAATCGTAGCCGATGGTATTATGCGTTTCCGAAAAAGTGATGGCACCCCTTTTACCTGTGCCTACGAGGCCACCTCGCGCGACAAAGCCGAAGAAGTAAAATTTGCCCTCAATTTGGTCTATTTCCTGTGGGATTGTGCCGCTTTTGGGATGGTATGCGCCGCTTTCGCCTGTTTGGTCGCTTTTGTCGCCAATTTGAAATGGCTCATTAGCCTGCACGGCATTGGCATTTTCGGGTTTTTGCTGGGTGTGGGCATGATCGGCTTTTTTGCCTGGTATTTTACCCTCAATAAGTGGCGTAAATACCGCTACATCTACGCGATTCAGCAGTTTAAACAATATGCGGCCGACGAACAATGGATCGCCCTGGCCGAAGACGTATTTCCTTCCCCCATCGATCCGTACTTGCTCGAACTGCGGCAACAATGCGTGTTCAGTGGTTTCGGATTGGCGATTGTGTCCCTCGATGCTGAAACCCGGGTGCTGTGCGCACCAACCCGCCTGCGCATATACGGAGAAGGCCGCAAAATGATCCATTGGCTCACCCGCGCCCAATGGTACCAGCAAATGACCGGCGGTGCGGGCGATAATTTCCACATTCCCTTGCCCAATGCCTGGACCGCGATGGTCAATTTGATCAGCCGTCCCTTCCGGTTTTATTTTTGGGATCCGGTTCAAAAACAAATATGGGGGCTGCTTAGTCGACCGTTTGGGCATACCGCATCTGCCTATCACCGGTTCATGCGCGGACAAACCACCCAGAAATTTGTGTTTTTGTTTGCCCTCAGTATTTGCACCTACCTGAGTTACCAGGTTTTATCGATCCAGGACGAAAACATCGCCGACCTTGAAATTTTTAAAAACTGGCGTGCCAAGCCCAATCCGGAAGACCAGCCCAACTTCAATATTCAAGGCAGCACCATCCCGTACGACGGAAAATATACCGGCGTGCCCAAGCAATACCCGCAAACAGAAGAAGACGTAGAGACCATCGATTTGACTGCCGGCATTGAAGACGAGGTAAAAGCCACCCGTTTGCCCGTTGCCAAACCACCCGCCGCAAGTTCGTCGGGAAAAGTCACCAAAATCTTGTCCCCTAAACCCGTTGAAAAGCCCAAAGTCATCGACGGTTGTGCCGCCATCAAAGGCAAAGCGGGCTGGATGATTCAGGACAATGTATTCAGCAACCGCGATTTTACCACGCGGCGGGTTGCAGCCCTTAAAGCAGGCAATATTCCGTGTAGTTGGGCGGCGCAATCCTGTTTGAATGCGGGTGCGGAAGGTTTTTTTATCTGGCTGGGCGATATATACAACGATGTGGGCGCGGCGCGGAAAAAAGTCACCGAACTGGAAAAAGCCATGAAAAAGGCCGGGCTATTGCGGGGCCGGTTGTTGGTTCGGAAAATTTAAAACATCAACGGGCTCGCGCGGGGTTCCAACCCCGTGTGCCGATCAGTCGGGCTCTGCCCGAATTACCCAACCATCCATATCTTGCTCGCGCGGGGTTCCAACCCCGTGTGCCGATCAATCGGGCTCTGCCCGAATTACCCAACCATCCCTGTTTTTTATCTAAATGTTGCAAAGGATTTAGCCTTTGTTTCAACCTTAATTGTTACCTCGGGCGGAGCCCGAAAGATTGGCACACGGGGTTGGAACCCCGCGCGAGCCAGTTGTTGGTTCGGAAAATTTGAGGAAATCGGAAATCATGTAATCGGATATCGTAAATCATACACAACATTGGCACACTTTTTTACCTTTGCCAACAAGCCGAATTAGAATTCCGATTTCCGAATAACGATTTCCGATTTTCGATGGATTTTAAAATCAAAAATCAAAAATCGGAAATCCAATCGGAAATCGGATATCATGTAATCGGATATCGTAAATCATAGTTCACTTTATTCAATCAATTCAAAATGAAACGTTTCCGTCCAGGTGTGCTCCATGGCGATGAAGTCACCGAACTTTTAAACTACGCCAATGAACATGATTTCGCTTTGCCAGCGGTCAATGTAACAGGCACCAACACCGTCAACGCCGTATTGGAAACTGCTGCGGCCGTCAACAGTCCGGTTATTATTCAGTTTTCCCATGGTGGTGCTGCGTTTTTTGCAGGCAAAGGTTTGTCGAATGAAGGCCAGCGCGCGTCAATCATTGGCGGCATTTCCGGTGCGATGCACGTACACCATGTAGCGGAGGCGTATGGCGTACCTGTCATTTTGCACACCGACCACTGCGCACTCAACATCATTGATTGGGTGGATGGTTTGTTGACCGAAGGCGAAAAGTTTTACGAGAAAAATGGTTACCCTTTGTATAGCAGCCACATGCTCGATTTATCCGAAGAGTCGCTGCATGAAAACCTCGAAATTTCGTGCAAACACTTCGAGCGCATGTCTAAAATGGGCATGACCCTCGAGATCGAACTCGGTGTTACCGGCGGCGAAGAAGACGGCGTCGATAACTCGGATGTAGATTCGTCGCGCTTGTACACCCAGCCCCAGGAAGTGTTTGAATCGTATGAGGCATTGCGCAAAATCAGCCCGAATTTCACGATTGCTGCGGCATTTGGCAACGTACACGGCGTGTACAAACCCGGCAACGTAAAATTGCAGCCTGTGATCCTAAAAAATAGCCAGGATTTCATCCGCGAGAAACTCGGCTTGACAAGCAAAACTCCGGTGAATTTTGTATTCCACGGTGGTTCTGGTTCTTCGCAGGCAGAAATTCGGGAAGCGATTGAATATGGTGCCGTAAAAATGAACATCGATACCGATATGCAATGGGCATTTTGGGACGGTATCCGTGGATTTTACGAAGCCAAAAAAGGCTACCTGCAAGGCCAAATCGGCAATCCAGACGGTGCAGATAAGCCAAACAAGAAATTCTACGACCCACGTGTATGGTTGCGGGAAGCAGAAAAGACCTTTGTGGTTCGCTTGAAGCAGGCATTTGAAGATTTGAATTGCATTGGAAAAAATGCTTAAAAATATTTTGCGGCAGAAGCAGCGTTTGCCTGCGGGGGGTCGTTTTTAATGCAGTTTTTGTAAGAAAAACACCCCGGGTTTGTCTGTTGATGTGATAAAGCAGTCAGATTTCGTTTAAAAGCAGGTTTTATTAGTTGGTTTTGTTTGTTTTGAAGAGCCGTCTCACGCGTTTTGCATGTGGGGCGGCTCTTTTTTTGGGGGTAATAAATGTTTGACCTACAAATATTCGACCTCTAGCGAGGTCGTAAGGGAGGGTCGGACGTTTGTTTTCTACAAATATTTGACCTCTAGCGAGGTCGTCGCGTTGCTCCAGTGATTCATTGATATAAAACGAAATCCTTCAAAGTCTACAAAGATGCGACCTCTAGCGAGGTCGTCGCGTTGCCCAATGATTCATTGATATAAAACGAAATCCTTCAAAGGATACCTGCTCTATTTAAGGTAGCCCCCTGACCTCGCTAGAGGTCAAATATTTATAGCAACGCCCCATGATAACATGCTCGTACGACCTCGCTAGAGGTCGCATATTTTTCCGCAATGCGACTTTTGCCTGGGTTTTGAACGTTGTGCCTATAAATGGTGACCTTCAAACGCTTGCCATACAAACGCTTGAACTACAAATGCGCGACTTCTCCGAAGTCGTGATGGGTGGGGCGGAGGTTTTTTTCCTACAAGTGCGCGACCTCTCGCGAGGTCGTTGAGTTGCCCGATGGTTGATTGATATAAAACCAGATCCTTCGAAAGCGATACCTGCAATTATAAATAATGTATTTTTATGAAAAGTTATTTTTTAAATTCATTCGTTGTAACTTTGTTGCGGAATAATAAAATATTCAATTTATTGACACTAATCCCTACTTGGTGAACTTTTAATCTGCCTTTTATAGATCATTGTTGTTAAGTTTTTAATCGAATTAGTTTTTTTAATTTTATTGAATCATTTTTCAGATTATGCAAAACGGTATGCCCCCCAAAAGGTATTCTTTTACCTTTATTTTTGTTTTTTGTTTGAGTGTTATTCAAGCACAGGATAATGTCCTTTCCCAGTTTTTTGCAAACAGGATTTATCTTAATCCCGCATTTGCTGGACTTGAGAAAGGATTACAGTTTAATTCCAGTTTTCGAAATCAATGGCTGCGTACGGATGGAGGCTACCAGTTTACGGCTTTGGCGGTGGAGTGGCAAGAACCTTTGTGGAATTCAGGTTTTGGCATTAATGTTCAAAGTGCCAATGAAGGGATTGCGCCGCTAAAGACCCGAGGGGTAGGACTAACTTACAGTTATGTCGCTCAATTAAAGCACAATGCAATTCATTTTGGGATCCAATATGCTTTTAATCAAAAAACGATCGATTGGAGCAGACTAACTTTTTCCGATCAATTAGACCCTGTTTTCGGATCTGTTTATAGTACCGGTGCTCCATTGGGCTTGGACAGGTTGAGTTTTCATGATTTTGGTATGGGCGTAGTGTGGCGTTCCGACAGTAGGTTGATTGGGAATAAAAACAGCCTAAAGCGCTTTCGATCGCATGTGGGATTGGCAATTCAGCACCTTGGCAGTCTTTTTGGACAAGGCCCGGATGAATCCTTTTTGCAAAGTAATACCGAAATTCCGGCACGGATTACCCTCCATGCAGGCACCATTATACCATTGGTTTTCCTGGCCGGATCGTCGCATAAAATCGTGGTATCACCCAATTTTCGATTGGAAACACAAGGTTTTCAAACCTTAAATCTGAAAAAAAGCCTCACCCTGTTTTCTGCGGGCGCTTATTTCGTGTTTGAACAAGCCATTTTTGGAGTTTATTATAATAGTAGGTCGATTGTTCCATCGAGCAAGAACACCAACTCGGTAACCTGCTCCATTGGATTCACCCAGAATGAAAAAAAGGAAAAGAAACAATCCTATTACCTGGGATTGAGTGTAGATGTAAATGCCAATGGCGCTGGCGTTCGGAGTGGCAATGTGTATGAATTGAATTTGCGGTATAATTTCCGAAAGATACGACCCATCAGCGAAAAGAAACATGCCGCCACAACGCGGGAAACGGTGATGGAGTGCAAGGATTTTTATTAGGCGTCAAGCCGTGTGTACATAGTTTGAAAATTATTCAAAAAAGCAATTATGAAATTCATCCTCAGCACCTTGTTTATTGCAGTTTTCTATGTTGGAATAGGATACGGGCAATGCGATTTTGATTTTACACCTGGAAGCCCGTGCCCGGGAGATACAGTCAAGTTTACCGTTAATAATCCAATGGCAAATGCTGTCTATACTTGGGATTTGAATAACGATGGTGTTTTCAATGATGGGACGGGGACCGGGGTGATGGTCACATTTGTATATCCATTTAACACAAATGCTGCAAATTTTGTTGTTCGTTTGAAAAAGGATGATATTGTCTGCGGTCCGGCAAAAACCGTTGCAGTGAAACCAGCACCTGATCCTGCAATAGGCTCGGTTGGATTAGTTTTTGATGGACTAATTATAAAATCATGCACTGGTGGACAATCTGTGGAAGTCAAACTGAAAAACACCTCTTCCACTGATTTAAGCAATACGGGTTATCTGATTAATTGGGGGGACCAATCTCCGGTTCAGAGCTATAATAACAGTAATTTTAATCAGAATATGCTTGCAACGCATAGTTATACTGGTCTAGGATACAAACCAATAATGGTAACTGCAATTAACAATAGTATTGGGTGTTCCTATACAAAAACTTATCAGTTTTTTAATGGAACCAATCCATCAATTGGATTAGGAACACCTGGAGGTACGGTAGGCCTATGTGCTCCCGCTACCTTATCTTTCCCATTATATTATTACCTAAACAATCCACCTGGTACTATTTATACATTTTATAGGAATGATTCTTTAGTAAATACTTATACGCAGGATAATGTTCCAGCCAACTTTATACACACGTTTGATGTGTCTTCCTGTGGATTTACCTCTTTAAGCAACACTCAAAATGCTTTTTCTATAAAAGTTGTCGCTGTTAATCCATGTGATAGTTCAGATGCAACGGTCAATCCAATTCGATTAAGCTCCAAGCCAACCCTTGATTTTTCGATTGATGGACCACCTAATTATTGTCCAAATCAAGAGTTTTTGTTCACGAATACTTCTTTTAACATAAATGAAAATTTGGGAACCTGTAAAGATTCTTTAGGCGCAAACTGGATTGTCACGCCTGGTATTTTAGGTGTAAATTATACTATAACTACAGGATCGCTTTATGGAAGTCATGAACTTGGTGTAAAGTTTATAACGCCTGGTGTATATTCAATTAGAATGAATTTAGATCCAACCCCCGTTTGCGGCCCCGATACCATCACCAAAACCATCACCATCCTAGAGCCTCCCACCGCAAAATTAGCCACCACCCTAAGCAACGCCAACGGCTGCGCGCCCCTAACCGTTAATTTTGACAATTTATCCACCGGATATCAAGTAAGTTATAACTGGATGGTGTCTCCTTCCATGGGCTGGCAATTCAACGGCGGCACAAATGCTTCTTCTGTTAAACCAGAAATCATTTTTAATAACCCAGGCACTTATACCGTCACCTTGACGGCTACAAACGTGTGTAGTACGAGTACTGCGACAACCACCATTGTGGTAAAAACAAAACCTAGTGTGGCACTTACCATGCCTGGTCCATTTTGCCAAACTGCATCGCTCTGCTTCAATACTGGTAACACTACCTTTAATGCAGGAAATGGAACCATTTCTAATTATGCTTGGACTTTTAGCGGGGGCAGTCCCAGTAGTTCAACTGCTCAATTTCCCTGTAATATCAATTATAGCGTTACAACTGCTACAACCTTTACCGTGAGTGTTACGGCAACCAATGAATGCGGGACCACCACGGCCACTACCAATTTTGAGGTGCAAGTCCCCCCGGTGCTTACCATGCCCCCTGGCAAATCTTTCTGTGAAAATGACGCTGATTTTCAATTCGTTGCAAGCCCCAGTGGCGGAACCTGGTCGGGACAAGGCGTAAACGCGGCGGGTTTATTTACCCCTTCTGCTGCCGGAACTGGGACAAAAACGCTTTCCTATAAATATGGTGTGGGTGTTTGTGAATCAACCAGCACGGTACAAGTTACGGTTTGGCCAAAACCCACCGTGGATGCCGGCAATGATTTAAAAGATTGTGTAAACAACACGGTCCTTAACCTGACCGGCAATGCCCCGGCTGGTGGAACCTGGAGTGTGGCCCCGGCAGGCGTTGTAGTGGGAAATGTGTTTAACCCGATGGCATCCGGCGCAGGTATGTTTACCCTGACCTATAATTATACAGACAATAATGGATGTAAAAACAGCGATACCCGAAAGGTAACTGTTGCGCAACTGCCAACCGTCACCACTTCCGATTTAGCAGTATGCTACGCTGTTGGGTTGGTCAGTTTACCACCGGCCAATCCAGCAGGCGGTACTTGGTCAGGGCCAGGTGTAATTAGTGGCCAATTCGATCCAATTGATGCCGGGCTCGGTACACACGTTTTAACTTACACTTACAAAGATCCCAGCACCGGTTGCACCAATACAGCCATCAGTAATATTACGGTATCCAACCCGGGCACAATTAATGCAGGTATGGATGTTTCGGTATGCGCAGATGCAGGGGTCATCAATTTGAACACGGGCATTTCACCCGTGGGTGGAACCTGGTCGACCACGAGCATGGGCTTGACAGGAAACACTTTTAATCCAGCCCAGGCAGGTGCAGGTATCCATACACTTGTTTATAGTGTTGGTTCAGGCAATTGTAAAGTTACCGATTCCAGAATAATTACGGTCTTTGCTTTGCCAATCATTGATGCTGGTACTACCTTGATGACCTGTATAAATGAAACGGTATTAAACTTGACCGGTGGTACACCAGCCGGAGGGGTTTGGACTTCCAGCGGTAGTGGGGTGGTAAACGGGAGCGTATTTAACCCGAAAGCGTCTGGCGTGGGTGATTTTACCCTGACTTACAGTTTTTTAGATGGAAATGGTTGTAGTGCAAGTGATCAACGTACTATTACGGTACAGGCACTTCCCGTAATTACCCTTTCGGAGGCCACGTATTGCTATACAGCCGGGCTGGTTAACTTGCCTAGTCCAAATCCTCCCAATGGTACCTGGGCAGGGACTGGCGTTTCGGGTATGCAGTTTGATCCTATTCAGGCAGGCGTTGGAACCCATGTGCTCACCTACACCTTCAAGAACTTAACAACGGGCTGCTCAAATTCGGCCAATACCAATATTTATGTCATTAACCCTGCTCAAGTAGATGCTGGTGCCGACATAACCGTTTGTCGCAGTGCCGATCCCTTTACATTGAATGCCGGGGTAGTACCCGTTGGCGGAACCTGGAGTTCAACAGGCAACGGCCTTTCGGGTGATAATTTTGACCCGGAAGTGGCAGGACCCGGCACCTATACCCTAACCTATAGTGTAGGGTCAAATAACTGTTTGGTGCAGGATACGCGGAAAATAACCGTACTTGATTTGCCAAATGTAGTTGCGGGACCCAATTTATCTGCATGTATTGATGTTGCTGCCCTGACCCTTACCGCCACACCAACGGGCGGTACCTGGACTGGTAGTTCGGCCGTGAGTGGAACCAGTTTTAATCCGTTGCAGGCAGGGGCAGGTAATTTCCCCCTCACTTATACCTATACGGACCAAGCCGGATGCGCTCAAACAGCCCAAATGTCGGTGAGTATTTTTGCTTTGCCCGTTGTTCAAACGAACGATACCACTTATTGTAATACCCAAGGTGCCGTGATGCTTCCAGTTGCTAGTCCTGCAGGTGGTACCTGGACGGGAACGGGCATTGCCAATAATATGTTTGACCCGATTGCCGCTGGTGGTCCCAACACGTATCCGGCAATTTATACTTATACCAATAGCAATAACTGTGTAAACCGGGATACCATTAAGATTACCGTAATCAATCCACAAAATGTACAGGCTGGCCCCGATACTGCCTTTTGTGTGGATGTAACCAGTTTTGATTTAGGTACAGCCGCTGCACCGGTCGGTGGAACTTGGGTGAGTTCTGGAAGTTCCGGACTTTCTGGAGCAACTTTTAACCCCAATTTGGCCGGTCCGGGAACTTTTACATTAACCTATAAAGTGGGCAACGGAAACTGTGAAGTAAAAGACACGCGTACGATTGTGGTACATGCCCTGCCACAAGTAAGTGCGGGCATGGATTTAAGTCCCTGTGCAGATTCTGCAATATTAGTACTCAATGGCACTCCCACGGGGGGAACCTGGTCTGGGAATACCAACTTGTCGGGCAATAACTTTCCGCCAAAGCAAGCAGGGCCTGGCAATTATACCCTGACCTACACCTATAAAGATACAAACGGTTGCGTCAATAAAGACGATTTAACCATTTTTGTAAACCCTTTACCCAACGTTAAAGCCGTTGATACGACCTATTGCAACACGCCCGGTGGGGTCAACCTACCCTCCGCATCCCCCGCAGGCGGTACTTGGTCTGGCCAAGGTGTAACCGGCAACCAGTTTAATCCGATCGGCGCGGGTGGAGTAGGGGTTTACCCGGCTGTTTACAAATACACCGACCCCAACAACTGCATCAACCGGGATACCAGCTTGATCACCGTCATTAATCCCGCAACCGTTAATGCGGGCATCGATACGGCATTTTGCGAAAGTGTGACCAACTTTGATCTGAACATCGGTATAACGCCCGCGGGTGGCAGTTGGACCAGTACAGGAGCAGGGGTAACAGGGAGTGTTTTTAATCCTGCACTCGCCGGTCCCGGTATCCACACCCTCACCTATGCGGTGGGCGTGGGCAACTGCGAAGTAAAAGACACCCGAACGATTCAAGTATATGCCTTGCCAGCGGTTGATGCAGGGGAAGACCTTGAAGCATGCGCCAGTGAAACCCAGGTGCAACTCAACGGAACCCCAGTGCTGGGTATTTGGACTTCCAATCCAGGCGCCAGTATTACCGGCACGATCTGGAATCCAAAGGCCAGTGGCGTTGGGACTTATACTTTTACCTACACCTTTACGGATCCACGTGGCTGTGTGAATACCGATCAATTGATG
>CAIVGO010000362.1 GCA_903905445.1 uncultured Bacteroidota bacterium | reverse complement strand
CTCGTGCGCCCTTCCTTCGGGTTCTACCCGAGGACGGAAAACGGGTAGAACCCGACAGATGGATGCACGAGGTAGAACCTCGCGCAAGCGATAGGTGCTATTCACGCCATGCACAACTTCGATATTCAGTGTTCGGTGTTCGAAATTCGGTGTTCCCTAACCCTTCCGCTCCTTCACCATCACCGCCGCGCCACTCACAATCAGCCATTGGCCCGCAATGTAGGTAACCATAATACCGATGTTCGCGTCGTCAAAAGCCAGGCCGAACTTATTGATTGCCAGGATACTATCGGAAGCGATAAAGAGCAGGGAACCGTAAAACGTCATCATAGCGGCATCGCCCGAAATGGTGCCCCGCAGGTTGTGGGCGCTAAGTCCCATGGTGGTCAGGACGGTAGCATAAATGGCAACAGGAATTTTCATGGGTGCTGGAATGCCGGGCCAGAGCAGGAGCAGCAACACCGCCAAATAGGCGAGGTAAGCCGCGAAATGCAACGGTTTTTGCTTTAAATAACCCTGTTTGAATCCTGCAAAACGGGTAAAAAACGCGATGTAGCATAACTGCATGCACAAGAAGGCCCCAAGTCCCAGCAAAAAGTAAATGCCGCCTGCTGGTCCGCTCGAAAAAAGCAATAATGTATCGCCCAGGGTGGCAAAAACCAGTCCGAGCAGCATAATATTTCGAAATTGCGGGGCGAAGTTACGCGTTTCCAAAAACAGCCAAACGCCCAACAAGGGCATCAGCAAGGGTTTGGAATACAGGATCAATTGGCGATCGCCCGTGATTTCGCCCAGCAATTCGGCAAAAGTGCAGAGAGCAAAGGCACCCAGCACACGCATATTCTTTGTATTCATACCGTGTTCCGGTTTAGGATAATGCCTTGATTATATGTTGTTCAATGCGTTGGAGCACATCTTCCGTGTCGGATGGACGTTCGAACGGCATTCCGGTGAGTAGTTCGTACAGTTCCACATAGCGGTCGGTGATTTCCTGTACAAAAGTATCGGGCATGTCGGGCATTTGCTGGCCATCTTTGCCTTGGAATCCGTTGGCAATCAGCCATTCACGCACAAATTCCTTGCTAAGTTGGCGTTGTTTCTCCCCCGCAGCCTGCCGTGCTTCGTAGCCTTCCGCGTAAAAATAACGGGAACTATCGGGCGTATGAATTTCATCCATCAGCACAATTTGGCCGTCTTTTTTGCCAAATTCGTACTTTGTATCCACCAGAATCAGGCCTTGTTTGGCGGCCATTTCGGTGCCGCGTTGAAACAGGGCGCGGGTGTATTGCTCCATTTGCAGGTAATCTGCTTCACTAACGATACCTTGTTTCAGAATGTCTTCCCTGGAAATATCCTCATCGTGGCCTTCATCGGCTTTGGTGGCCGGTGTAATGATGGGTTCGGGGAAACGGTCGTTTTCGCGCATGCCCTCGGGCAGTGTTACCCCACAGAGGGTGCGTAAACCTTCCGCGTACGTGCGCGCGGAGTGGCCAGCCAAATACCCCCGGATGACCATTTCCACCCGAATTGGTTCGCACATGTACCCGATGGCCACATTGGGGTCGGGGGCGCTAATGTGCCAGTTAGGGCAAATATCGCGGGTGGCTTCCAGGAAATATCGGGCAATTTGGTTGAGTACCGCGCCTTTACAGGGAATGGGTTTGGGTAAAATATGGTCGAACGCCGAAATTCGGTCGCTGGCAACCATCACCAAGCGATCGCCGATGGTGTACACATCACGCACTTTTCCGCGGTAAAAAGCGGTTTGGCCGGGCAAATTAAAATTGGTTTCGCGAATTGCACGCATATCTTTCAAATAAGGGAAGGGTGTGAAATGTTGCTGAAATGGTGGGCAAAGTTCCGCCAAGAATCCGATAAAACACGCATTATTCGAACACAACTTCTACAATATCTTCCACTTTTAAGCCGAGCAGACTGGCGGCGCGGCCCATGTTGATGGCGATTTCGAGGTAGCCGGCAGCATTGAACAAACAAAGCGGTTCGCCAATCGGCACATCGGAGTAATTGTTGCTCAGGTGCGAAATGGGGTCGTTGCGTTTAAAAAACAGCGAAAAACTGCGGCCATTGCGGGCTTTTTCAAATACTGCGCGGGGCACGTTCACGATCGCATTGTCGAAATTGTCGAGGTGCATGATGGTGCCCCGGATGCGGGTGCGGGTGATGACCGGCTGGATGCTGATGCGTTGCAATAATTCGGTTGCAGGCTGACCAATCTCCTCAAAATCAGTGTCGCTGAGCAATTGCGCCACGGTTTCGGCAAATACGTTTTTAACGGCAAAATGCTCGGCAGCGCCCGGCCCCAAATTGCGAAGGACCAGGTCCGTTTCACCGCCAAACAACAAACTTAATATACCATTATTCGGTGCCATAAAAAAATGACCCGCGTGTTTTGCCAGGATAAAATGCGCCTCGGGCGCGTACACGCAATGCACGCCCACGAGGTGGATGGTGCCTTCCGGAAACTCCGACCAGCAGTTTTGTACCACAAAAGCGGCCTGAACGAGGTCAAAAGGCTTGATATCGTGCGATATGTCAATTAATTGCAAATGGGGCTGCCGACGCAATAATGCGCCTTTGAGCGCGCCCGCATAAAAATCCTGTGTGCCAAAATCGGTTGTGAGGGTGATAATCTGCATATTTTCAGGAACTAAACATTTCATTGAACTGTTGAAAAAGCGACCCAAGTCATTTACATTTGTGGGCAAAGAACGGGTATTTTAAAATAAATCTGGCATGGAGACCAGCCGCAACGCATCCCTATGAAAATCAACCCGTTGTGTGTTTGATCCCTCCCGCTGCCAAAAACTTGAGGACTTAACATTTGAGCGAAATCATTCTTACCGTCGAGGGCGTAGACCTCGTTGAACTCTACGGCGAAAACAACGCAAAATTAAACCTTTTACGCAAAGCCTATGCTGATGCGACGATTACTTCGCGCGGCAACAGCCTCAAAATTTCTGGCGAAAAAAAGGACGCCCAGGCCGCAAAAGCCAAATTCGAAATGATGGTTCGGTACTTGCGCGAGCATTCGGAACTGCCCATTCAAACGGTGGAAGACCTGTTGGGCGGCGAAAATCCGTTTGAAGTGCGTATTCCGGTCAACGGCGACAGCTCGACCGGCAGTACCATTTTGTTTGGCCGGGAAGGAAAACCAATCAAGGCCAAGACCCGCAACCAAAAGAAACTGGTAGAAGCCAGCGAAACCCAGGATATCGTGTTTGCGCTCGGACCAGCCGGTACGGGTAAAACCTATACGGCGGTGGCGATTGCGGTGCGTGCCCTGAAAAACAAATTGGTTAAAAAGATCGTCCTCACCCGTCCTGCGGTTGAAGCAGGGGAAAACCTCGGCTTTTTGCCCGGCGACTTGAAAGAAAAGGTAGATCCATACCTGCGCCCCTTGTACGATGCGCTGGATGATATGCTGCCGATGGATAAGTTGAACTTTTTCATGGACAACCGCGTGATTGAGATTGCCCCGCTCGCCTTTATGCGCGGCCGGACGCTCGACAACGCCTATATTATCCTCGATGAAGCACAAAATGCCACGCCCTTGCAATTGAAAATGTTTTTGACGCGGATTGGTCCGACCGCCAAATGCATCATTACGGGCGACTTAAGTCAGATTGACTTGCCGACCCACCAGCGTTCGGGCTTGCGCCAGGCGATTGAAATTCTGGATGGGGTAGAAGGCATTGGAATGGTGCATTTGACCACCGAAGACGTCGTGCGGCACCGGTTGGTGAAAGAAATCATCAAGGCGTACGATAAAATTGAGAACGAAGAACGCGCCAAAAAAGATCGTATCCGCAAGCGCATGGAAGACAATTTGCCGCAGGAGGAGTCGATTGACAACGGCATGAACAATGAAGCATTCAAACCTAAAGACGTAGAACCTGTATGACCGCTACCATCACTTATGTAGGCAATTTGCGCACGGAAGCCACCCATCTGCTTTCCGGCACCACCGTGCTCACCGATGCGCCCCCGGATAACCAGGGCTTGGGCGCGGCATTTTCGCCCACCGATAACACAGCCACCTCTTTGGGCACCTGTATGCTCACCACCATGGGTATTAGTGCGCGCAACCACGGCATTAATATGGACGGCGCGCATGCGGAAGTGACCAAAGTAATGGCTGCCAATCCGCGGCGAATTGCCAAGATTACCGTGAAAATTACCATGCCTGCTGGTCCGTTCAGCGAATTGGATCAAAAAAAGTTGGAAGCAGCGGCGCATGGTTGTCCAGTGGCATTAAGTTTGCACCCGGATTTGGAGCAGGATGTCCAATTTGTATGGCCGTCTTGATTTTTGATTACATCGAAACCTGAACACATGACTACCCTTAATTTTTCGGCAGCTACGCCTGCCCCTGAAGTATTTGATGCTGTTGCGCAATTTTTAGTAGATGCGGGTTTTCGCATTGCTGCTCACGATCATAATCGTCCGTGGGGTGGTTTTTTTGTATTGGATGAAAGCCAAGCTCCTCAGTTTGTGGAGCAGTTTTTCCCCAACCAGTCGATGGCCGATTTTGCCGGATTTGACAAATTGAGTCCAAAAATATTAGTCGTAGCACCGCAAAAGCGCCTTTCCTGGCAATACCATTTCCGCCGTGCCGAAATCTGGCGCGTGATCGGCGGCCAGGCAGGGGTAGTGGTGAGTGATACCGACGAACAAACGCCCGTACGCGCCTTATCCATTGGCGACGAAATCAACCTGAAACAAGGCGAGCGCCACCGCTTAGTAGGCGTGGATGCCTGGGGCATTGTCGCCGAAATCTGGCAACACGTGGACGCCGCGCATCCATCAGATGAAGATGATATTGTTCGGTTGGAGGATGATTTTGGAAGATAGTGATGAGTGATGAGTGATGAGTAAAAATAGGTTAATTTATTGATTGGCAATGAATTAACCTATTTTTTGTTAATTTTCTAGGTCTAATAATTACTGTAGGTCCACTGCGCATCTTTGTTATCAACGTCTTTACAAAACACACATTTAACCGCTACAATAATGTCAGCCCTTCGGGCTTTGATGTTTCAGGCTTTATTTGTTTTAAACCTTTGGTGTTTTGAAGTCAAGTTTTGATTTAACTTATCACTTATCACTTATCACTTATCACTTATCACTTATCACTTATCACTTATCACTTATCACTTATCACTTATCACTTATCACTTATCACTTATCACTTATCACTTATCACTTATCACTTATCACT
>CAIVGO010000361.1 GCA_903905445.1 uncultured Bacteroidota bacterium | reverse complement strand
TTTTGCCACGGTTTTCACTTTGGATGCCTGCTACTACGACAATGAAGAAGACTTGTACGGGGCTACGGGCACCTGCGATACCGTCGGAGTTAAATACAGCACCTACGTTTCCAAATTGGTATCGGATAATTGCCTGAGCTGCCACATTGCGGGCGGAACCCAGGAAACCAGCCCTTTTGATGGCTACACCAATTTAACGGTATATGTATCAAGTGGTAAATTTTTGGAACGCATCAACGATACCGGCAGCCCAATGCCGCCTTCCGGACTGCTGCCGTCTTGCGACCGCCAAAAAATTGAGGCCTGGATCAAAGCGGGTGCAGCCAATAACTAATTCACTGATTTACAAGAAAACACCATGAAAAAAATTCTGATCGCCCTTGCTGTTCTGCTCGTTGTAGGCGCTTCAACGGGCTATTACCTTTGGAACAAACCCCACGAAAACATGGAGCGCGCTAAAGCAGATGTGACCCTGCAGGCCGCCCAATTATTTACCGAATACAATACCGATCAAGCCGCTGCAGATGCCAAATATTTGGATAAAACCGTGGCTGTGCAAGGTGTTGTGAAAGAAGTTAACAAGGAAGAAGGTAGTGTAAAAATCCTGCTCGAAACGGGCAGCGACTTCAATGTGCTGTGTACCCTCGATGAATTGAGCCAACACGCACGAACCGATTTCCCGGTTGGCGAAAAAGTTACCTTTAAAGGTAAATGCACCGGCTTCAACCTGGATGTTCAGCTGGAGCGCTGCGTTGAGGTAAAATAATAAAAATCACACGAATCACAGTGTAAATCAATTACCTATGAAGTTTTTGTACCTTTTTCTAGCACTTTTGGCGTTGCCATACACCCAACTGAGCGCGCAAAATGAGCCCGATTTGCTTTCGTTGCTTGGCAAAGATGAAACCATCGACTATGCAACGGCCAGTTTTAAAACAACCCGTGTTGTGAACGGGCATTCCATTGAAAACACAGCAGCCGGCGTATTGGATATCAAAATTTCGCACCGTTTTAGTCCGGTACGCAATGGTATTTATGATATGTTTGGCTTGGATGGGGCCACCATTCGCATCGGGGCCGACTATGGTATCACCGACCGCTTAATGATTGGATTTGGCCGTAACAGCTTGGAAAAAATGCTGGATGGTTTTGTCAAATACAAAATTTTGCGCCAGTGCTCAGGCAAAAAAAATATTCCGGTTACGCTGATTTATGTAGTTGATGCACAAATGCGTACCCAGAAATTTGCGGATGATACCCGCGAAAACTACTTCAGTTCGCGCCTTTATTACTCCCACCAGGTGTTGATTGGCCGCAAATTCAGCGAAGGCTTTTCGCTGCAATTAATGCCAACCCTTATCCACCGAAATATTGTTGAGACGAAAGCAGATAAAAATGATATATTTGCGATCGGTGCTGCGGGTCGACTAAAATTGACCAAACGCCTGGCCTTAACCGCCGAATACTATTATGTTCCTACTGGCCAAATCGTATCACAACCTTATGCCAATTCTTTGAGCCTGGGTTTTGATATCGAAACAGGAGGGCACGTTTTCCAGTTCCACTTCAGCAATTCACGGGATATGACTTACAAAGGTTTTATCACCGAAACCAGCGAAGATTGGTTCTTTAAAAACGAAACAACCGGCAAATTGATGGGTGGCATGCGTTTTGGATTCAATATTTCCCGCGTATTCACCCTCCGAAAGCCACGTATTGCTGCTGAATAATCCCGTATTTTTATAATCCCGCCTTTATGGTATCCTCGTATACCGTCAAACTACGTTCCAACTCCACGAACGCTGGTTCCAGCCAATGGAGCCTATATGGTTCAGCATCCGGTAAAGCGATCCTTACTTTGCCGGATGTATTTTTTTTATCCTGTTGCATCAATTCCCACAATGCAGGAAATGCCTCCACTGGAATGGTGCGAAAGGAAAAAAAACGACGCAATAATTTAGCCAGTGCGGTGCGCGGCAAGCGGGTAGAAGCGGGCGCTAATTCCGCTTCGCAAAACATGCCGATCGCGATGGCTTCCCCGTGGGTCAAAGGAGTATCGGTGTTTAAAAAATAACTCTCGATCGCATGCCCAATGGTATGTCCAAAATTGAGTACTGCCCGTAAATCCTTTTCAAAAGGGTCTAATTCCACCACTTTTACCTTTACCGCAATCGACGCTTTGAGCAAACTCGGCCAATGCACCGCCCGCAAATCGTTCAGTTGCTGCAACTGATCCCACAATTCCGCATCACCAATAATGGCATGCTTGATCACCTCCGCAAAACCGCTGCGTAACTCGCGGTCCGACAAAGTGTTAAAAAAAATGGGATCGGCAAAAACCGCAACCGGGTCGCCAAACAACCCGATTGCGTTTTTGATACCGTTAAAATCAATGCCCAACTTTCCACCAACCGATGCATCGGTCATAGACAATAAAGTGGTAGGGATTTGCACAAAATCGACCCCACGCTTGTACGTGGCCGCGCAAAATCCGCCCATATCGCCCACTACCCCGCCGCCCAAGTTGATCACCAGCGCTTTCCGATCCAGGCCAGCCGCCAACATGTCCTGCCAAATATGCGCGCAGGTATGCATGTTTTTAAAATGTTCGCCTGCCGGAATGGTTGTACCCGGTACATCTGCCGACAATCCGGTTTCTTGCAAAAAAACAGGCAAACAATGCTTGCGCGTCTCGGCGTCGGCAATCAAAAAAACCTGGGTATAACCCGCCGACTCAAACCAGGCTGGAAATGTTTGCGCCAGTGGCCCCACCCAGATGGGATAATTCGGTAGTTGAAAAGTTGGTTTCATGCTTTACTTATGGTTTGCCTTTTTTGTCAAAATAGCCTGCTTTTACGGCAATGATTTTGCTGTAATCGAGGTATTTTTTCATGGCAGCATTCACCTGGGTGGTGCTGAGGTTCTGTACATTGTCTTCAATTTTCTTGTCGAAAGAGAAATCGCGGCCATAAAACAGGTAACTGCTCAGGGTGCTGGCCAAGGTTGCATCGGAAGTGCGGTTCACTTTACGCGATTTTAACCAGCCTGATTTAGCCGCCTCTAATTCTTCGGCCGTAAAGCCTTCTTTGCTTACCCGCTCAATTTCTTCTTTAAATGCGGTTTCCAATTTTGCCAGGTTGTCGGGATTATAAATCATATAGGCCGAAAAATCAGCGTCTTTGTCCAATGGACTGGCGCTAAAACTGCCCCGAACAGTATAACTCAAACCCTCTTTTTGACGAATACGCACCGCCAAACGGCTGTTCAAAAAGCCGCCGCCCAACATGTAACCGCCAATGGTTACCGCAGGGTATTCCGGATCATCATTGCGCATCGCAAACCCGTAACCTGCTACGTACACAGCATTGGATTTGTCAGGCGTGTTGATCATTTCCGTTTTAGGCGTTACAGGAGCATAGTCTTCTGTCAGGCGCTCATATTTTGCCGGGCTTTTCCAGCCGCCAAACGCATCTGCGAGGGATTTTTCAATTACTTTTTGATCAAAATCGCCAACTACCGCGCCTGTAGAAGCCGCGTTGCCACCGTAAAATTTCTTGTAAAAATCTTTTACGTCTTCCAAAGTCAGCGCCTTTACCATGGCAATTTGCTCTTCAATGGTTGGAATATAACGGATGTCATCTTTAGGATAAGCAGGGTTGCTCAGGCGATCATACAGGTTGCGCGCCAGGGATTCCGGATCCGATTTTTGTTCATCCAAACTTGCCAGTTCTTCGGTTTTCAGTTTTTCAAACTCTGCGGCCGGGAACGTTGGTTTGCGCAACATATCGCCCACCAATTTGATTACCTCCGGCAAATGCTGGCGTTCTGTCTCCACCGTTACAAATAAATTTTGCTCCACACCATATATAAATACGCGTGCTTTCAATTTGTCCAGCGCTTCTTTGATTTGCTGACGGTCTTTGCCTTCCATGCCTTTATCCATCATTTGGGCCACATAGGTAGACGCCATGGATTTGCCTTTCAGCGCATCGGGGGTGCCCATGCGGAAGGTAAAGGTTGCATTGACGGCATCACCCCGATTTTCTTTGGATAAGAGGGCGTACTGCATGCCATTGGCCAATTTGCCACGTGTCGTCCGTTTTTCAATCACTTCCGGCGTTGGGTCAAAATCTTCCCCTTGTGCAATGGGGGCGCGGCCTTTGTAATCTTTCAAGGTTTCCTGGGCATTGGGCGCCAGCGGAATTTCGGCCCGGTCGGGATTTTTATCAGGGATAAAGTAACCCAAGGTGCGGTTCGACGGTTTGAAATACTTGTTGGCCACAGTCAAAACATCTTCCGGGGTCACTTTTTCAATGCGGTCGCGGTACAGGAATACCAAACGCCAATCGCCTACACCTATATAATTGCTTAACGACAAACCTACCCGATCACTTTGTTTGAAAAACATTTCCTGATTTTTCAGGATACGCCCTTTGGCTTTTTCTACCTCATCGGCTGTTGGGGGTGTTTTTTTCAGTCCATCCAAAACATCCAACAGGATCATACGTGCGCTGTCAAGCGAGCCTCCTTCGTTTACTTGCGCCAGGAAATAAGTCCAACCCGCTTCTGCGTTGCCATTGGCTGCTCCACCCACCGAAACAGCTTTTTTGGTTTCCACCAAGGCTTTGTACAGACGGCCAGAAGGTTCATCGGTCAACATATTGGCCAACACCGACAAGGCCGGATAATCAGGATGTGCGCCTGGTGCGCCGCGGAAAAAGGAAGCAAATACCTGCACATCTCCGGCACGGCGCAAGGTAACAGTGCGTTCGCCGTCCTGAACCGGTTCTTCGGTGTAAGTAGGTACCAATTTGCGATCCGGACTCGGAATTTTGCTAAAATATTCGTGTACCAGATCCAGCGTTTTTTGTGGATCTAATTTTCCGGCTACCAACAGTACGGCATTATCTGGTTGATAATATTTGCGGTAAAATGCCTGTAAACGCTCAATCGGGGCTTTTTCAATGTCCGATTTTTCGCCTATCGTTGTGTGGCCATAATTGTGAAAATTGTACACCGAAGCCAAAATACGCTTGAAAAGCACGCCTCCTGGGTTGTTTTCACCCGATTCGTATTCGCTGCGCACCACCGAAAACTCACTTTCAAGGTCTTTCCGCGCAATGTAAGAATTGATCATGCGATCACTTTCCAAATCTAAAGCCCAACGCAAATTGTCTTCGGTCGCATCAAACGTTTCGAAGTAGTTGGTGCGATCAAAAGACGTGGTGCCGTTCGGGCGCGCGCCATGCGAAGAAAGTTCGGATGGAATGTTCGGGTGTTTCGGTGTGCCTTTGAACACCAGATGCTCCAGCAAGTGTGCCATGCCCGTTTCGCCGTAATCTTCGTGGCGAGAGCCTACTTTGTAAGTGATATTTACGGTAATAATTGGTTTCGACTGGTCTGGAAACAGCAATAAATGTAGGCCATTACTGAAACTGTACTCCGTGATGCCTTCTACTTCGGTGATTTTTTGAACACCCGTGGGCAAACGCAGGGCTGCATTTTGCGCCGAAACCGAAGCAAGCCAGGCGAACTGGGCAAAAAACAATAGAAGCAACGTTAAGCGTGGATTTCTCATAATATTTAAGTTTGGTTTACAAATTCTTGTTCGTCCGGCGATGTTAGGGCTTTTCAGGAAAAATTTAACTTAAAATATACAATTCCTAAATTTTTGGCCCAAAAAAGCAAAAAACTTTCCTCGTTTTAAGGGGGCCCACGGAGTTTCACAGAGGAACGGAGTTACACAGCGTTTTTTCTCCGCGTAACTCCATACCTCCGAGCTCCTCCGCGGAACCTCTTTTTTTAAGAAATCTCAATTCTAAATCCGAACTTTGCGCCAAAATCAAATTCAACACACCACCACAGCGCATGTCCCTGATAAAGTATAATAAAAAAGGCTTCAAAAAAGAAACCCTCCTGCACCTGTATGAGCAATTGGTAAAACCCCGGCTCATTGAAGAAAAAATGCTCAACCTCCTGCGCCAGGGCAAAATATCCAAGTGGTTTAGCGGGATCGGCCAGGAAGCAATCGCTGTGGGTGCTGCAACTGCCTTGTTGCCGGATGAAGTCATTTTTACCATGCACCGCAATTTGGGCGTATTCACCGCCCGCAATATGCCGCTCGACCGCTTGTTTTGTCAATGGCAGGGCAAACGCCTCGGCTACACCAAAGCCCGCGACCGTTCTTTCCACTTTGGCGCAATGGAACACCATATTGTGGGCATGATTTCGCACCTTGGTCCGCAACTTTCCTTAGCAGCCGGTGTGGCCATGGCCCACAAACTCAAACAAGAAGGCCGCGTTTCGCTCGCATTTACCGGCGAAGGCGCCACCAGCCAGGGCGAATTCCACGAAGCGCTCAATGTAGCTTCCGTTTGGAAACTGCCCGTCATTTTTGTCATTGAAAATAACGGTTACGGCCTCTCAACGCTGCCCAGCGAACAATATGCCTGCAAAGATTTGGTCGATCGCGCGCAAGGTTACGGCATGCGCGGTGCCAAAATTGACGGCAATAACATCCTGGAAGTATACTCCACCCTGCAAAAAGTGGCCGCCGAACTCCGCGAAAACCCCGAACCATTCCTGCTCGAATGCGTCACCTTCCGCATGCGCGGGCACGAAGAAGCCAGCGGCACCAAGTATGTCCCCCAGGAAATGATGGACGCATGGGCTCAAAAAGACCCGCTCGATAATTTTGAAAAATGGCTGCTCAAAGAGGGCATCCTGACCGAAGCGTATGCCGAAAACCTGCGTAAAACATACAAACAAACGGTTCAAGATGCCGTGGATGTCATGTTCAGCGAGCCCGAACCGATTCCCAATACCGAGGAAGAATTGGCCGATGTGTATGCACCTTTTCACAATACCGCCATTCAACCAACCGGTGCGGAACGCGATTTGCGCTTCATCGATGGCATTTCGGAAGGTTTGCGCGAGGCCATGCAGCGTCATCCTGAACTGATACTCATGGGACAGGATATTGCCGATTACGGTGGTGTTTTCAAAATTACCCAGGGTTTTGTGGATTTGTTCGGCAAAGACCGCGTGCGCAACACCCCTTTGTGCGAAAGCGCGATCGTGGGCATTAGCCTCGGATTGAGCCTAAAAGGCATGAAAAGTATGGTGGAAATGCAGTTTGCCGATTTTGTCACCTGCGGATTCAACCAAATTGTAAATAACTTAGCCAAATTGCACTGGCGTTGGGGACAAGCGGCCGATGTAGTCGTACGCATGCCTACGGGTGGAGGCACGGGCGCGGGCCCCTTTCACTCCCAAAGCAACGAAGCCTGGTTTACCCATGTTCCGGGACTAAAAGTAGTGTATCCAAGCACGCCCTACGACGCCAAAGGCTTGTTGTTGGCAGCATTTGAAGACCCCAATCCTGTCATGTATTTTGAGCACAAAGGACTCTATCGCTCGGAAAGCGGCCCAATTCCCGATGGTTTTTATACCGTTGAAATCGGCAAAGCCCGCAAAGTGCGCGATGGCCAACAACTGAGCATCCTGACCTACGGACTGGGTTGCCGCTGGGCAGAAAAGGTAGCCGATGAAATGCAGTTAGATGCCGATATTATTGACCTGCGCTCGTTGGTACCGCTTGATTATGAAGCC
>CAIVGO010000360.1 GCA_903905445.1 uncultured Bacteroidota bacterium | reverse complement strand
CATCACCGGCGTTTACCACACCAGGTACCCATGGACCGTTGCCATAAGGAAGGGTAACATCTAATTCAACAATATAGTCATCGTAGCAACCATAAGAACCTTCCAGGATATCATCCGGGTTGATTTCAGAGATACAATCTACATCCAAAGACAAGTAAACCAAATCGTTGCAAGACAATTGAGATGGCGTTGCGATTACATTTACGATGGTCGATACTTTTTGGATACAACCTGGGTCGTTGGCACCTACCGCTTTGGGTACGCCACCATTTACCGTGTATTCAATCGTGTATTGTCCAACACCGGCACCTGGATCGAATTGGGTTGCCACCACACCATTTACTGTAAATACAGCGCTTACGATGTTCGCATCACCAGGTGTGCCTGTCAATGGAACGATATCCGAGTACAAGCAGAAATCACCGCTCAAATCAGAAGTAATCGCTGGGTTTGGATATTGGCAGGAATTGCCGATCGTGAGGGTTTCGCCATTTTGGCTTGTTGCCGTAATGGAGTAACCCAAGGCGTCAATATGTACACCATTTAAGAAGTAGTCACCGCTGTTCACTGGGTTTTCTGTGAACGTGGCACCTAAAATAGAAACAGGTGCCGCAGGTGGTGCTGGGCTAAACTGAGAGAACAAACCAGTAACAGCGGTAACGGTCCACACTTTACCAGTAATTGATTCAATTTTGATGACTTCACCAAACTGACCGTTTGTAAGGTTGGTCGCATTATTTTTACAAATACAAGGATCTGTAATCAGGATTTTTGGCACACAACGTGTAAAGTTTGCCACAAAAACCTGTGTCGTGCAAGTTCCGACATTACCGCACTGGTCGGTTGCGGTGCTTACGAATGGAGTCGCTGTTCCTTGATTTGCACAAGTCAAAACGAGTGTGTTGGTACCAAGGGTGGAAGTTCCGCAGTTATCCGATGCTGTTACGCCTAAGCTGGCAGCAGAAACCGTAACCGTACCATTGATCGCTAAATTCACGGTCACATTGGCAGGACAAGTAACCACTGGGCCTGATGCATCCGTTGTAGAAATTGTTTGGGTGTATACCGCTGTATTTCCGCAAGCATCTGTTGTGCTCCAAGTGCGCTTGATCACTTGCGCGGATGGGCAGCTACCTGGTGTTGTTGTTTGTGCAAAAGTAACAGGCAGACCATTTGTAGGTTGTGCCGGGAATGTTTGTCCCTGATTTACCTGACCTGGTGTTGCGGGAGCCGCAGCAGACGGGTTGTTCCATACAAATGATGCATACGTTGCACCATTGCCAGAAAGACGCACCGACTGTCCAACAGGTTCATTTCCTGTTTCAGCAACACCAATATCCGTAGAAACCTGACCGTTTGCTGGACCGCCGATCGCAGTCATCACACCTTCATAAGAAAGGAATTGCAATACAGTGCCGCCTTTTACGAAAGCAATACCGTCAGAAGGGCCATTTTCAATACCGTTTACAGGGAGGGAGAAAGCGATCGTACCGAAACCGTTGCTTTGGTTGGCAATGATGCCCGACAATGGAAGACTACCATATGTGCCACCAGTATTGCCGGTAGAACCGTTGTAGAAAAACAATTCGTAACCGCTCAGGTTGGTACCTGCACGACCCGCGATTTCCACAAATTCGTTTACGTCTGTACCCGTGTTATCGTAGTGCAATTCATTGATCCAAACCGGACCATTAATGATACCTGCAGGATCGCAACCATCGGTACCTACCACTACAGGAGCAGCAGGAATTGGATCGGAGCAAGAAAGCGTAATATTGGCAGGCGTTGGTGTCAATACCGGTGCCTGATTGTCAACAACAGAAATAGTCTGTGTATGTGTGGTAGCATTATTACAAAGATCGGTTACCGTCCATTTGCGGGTAACCACCCGTGAACCAGCACAGTTGCCAGCAACTTCTGTTTGCATAAAATTAGATGCAATAGAAGCGGGCAATGGATTAACCGTTTGACCTGCATTCAGGGTACCTGGTGATTGAGCAATCGGACCAGTCCAGCTGAAATTAGCATATACCTGGCCAGTTCCTGTTAATTGAAGAGACAAACCTGTTGGCTCGTTGCCTTGTTCAACGATGCCAATGTCGGTAGAGAACATGCCATTTGCCGGGCCATCTACCGCTTGGAAACTTCCTTCATAGCTCAAGAATTGAACAACCATATTGGTAGATACACGATACAGTGCGATACCATCGGGTGAACCATTTTGGATTCCATTAGAAGGATATGAAAAAGAAACGGCACCAAAGCCACTGCCTTCGTTATCAATAGAACCGCTTAAAGGGGTAGTTGTATAAACCACACCGCCGTTGCCATTGTACAGTACAATTTGGTAGTCTGAAAGATTGATACCAGCAGAACCTGCAATTTCTACAAACTCACCAGCATCGGTACCGGTATTGTCGTAGTGGAATTCATTGATCCAGATTACATTTGGAACGGTGCCTGAGCCACTGCAATTGTCCGTGCCGGTGAGGCTTGGAGCAACTGGAAGGTTATCCGTACAGGAGATGGTTGTATTTGCAGGCAAAGCCTCATTAAAAGTAGGCGCAGTTTGATCTGGCGCATAATTATAGGTGAGGATGCAAGTAGCGCTATTTTCGTTTTCATCTACGATACCGTTTGCAGGTGCCTTGTCATCAAAGATGGTATAGACACGTGTTGCGGAAGTAGACGAGCAGTTATTGATGGGGGTGGTATTTGAAGTAAATGTCAATGTTCCGCAGAAAGGGCCCGTAACAGATCCACCCAAAGCCTGGAAACCAGCCAGCGTTGTTACCGCTGCAGGAATTGGATTATTGCAATTGTAAACCGTTGCAGGGCTAGTAGGACAAGTTACATTCAAAGCACAATTCGGCACAGAGCAAGAGCCTGGATCAACAATTGGAACCGATAAAACACAATCGGGATCATTATCATCCGCGATAAATATGGTCACATTTCCAGCACCAGCAGAGCCATTCTGTAAACGGAACTGTGTTGCAGCGCCATAGGCAACACCAGTAGCTGCGCCAGATGGCACCTTGGTAACCGTACCAGCGCTTACCGTCAGGCTGTAAGTAGCGCTAAGGTTGGAACCAGTTGGATTCAGGAAAAAAGTAAGATAATCGTCGCTTGAATTGCTGGTTGTTTCGTTATTATTACAAATCAAAGTAGCCAAACCAGAAGTAGCAAGGTTACAAACCGGATCAGGCGTTGAGCAACTGCCCGGATCTGTAATTAATGCGGTTACGGTGCAAGCGCCTGAAGCATTGTCGGTTACAGTAACCGTTACGTTACCGCCACCTGCTGAACCAGCTTGCAAGCGAAAAAAACTGCTTACTCCATAAGCAACGTTAGTAGGTGCGCCACTTGCACCAAGGGTCACAGAACCTGTATTTACCGAAACATTGTAACCAGTACCTAAATTAGAACCAGTTGGGTTCAATTGAAACCAGATATAATCGTCTGCTGTGCTTCCTGTTTCGTTGTTATTTTCACAATGTACGTCTGTCAGGCCGGCGCTGGTCAAATTACAAGTCGTAAGGGCCGAAACCGTACCCGCAATAATCAGGTCATTATCTAAGGCAACCACAGAGGTGCCAATCCGGAATGTGCCTCCGGAAGCAGGGTTGGACCCCGAATTGGCCGCATTGCCGTACCCATATAAACGGAACGTAACGGTACCTGTAGTATTCGTCAAGGTAACTGGAATCGTATTCAACACGGAAGCGGTGGTAATCGGAATCGTACCCAGTGTTGTGGTAAATCCATCCACGCTACTCCGCAAACTGGCCGTGTTCGGTCCCGTATTGGAACTGCGCACAACCACGCCAACGCTGGTGACAGACGCTTGAAAACCTGCATTTACAGGCATCGTAAATTCGTAATAATCGTTATTGGCAATCGCATCTGCCAGCGTGGTAGGCGTTGAGGAGGCAAACCAACCGTTAGACGAAATACAACCCCCAGCTGCAGAAGCAACTACGCCTGCCCCACGTTGAAGGATGCCAGCGCTTGTATTCGCCGCATTGGTGGTGGCATTATTGGAAACCTGGTTTCCTGGCTGGGAACTTAACTCCCAAGTTTGTAATTGCCCGAAGCAGGAAATCTGCAAGGCAATTGCACAGAGCAAGAATAAAAGTTTTTTCATGAAGATTAATATTGTTTGAGAAACAATGATTTTACAAAACCAAAAGGGCTACATAACAATTTAAAAAATGCATTTAGCCGTCAAAACAAACATTACAATAAAGGAAGACCCTTCATTGCAAAGCACTTTGCAACACAACCTATTTGAATGTCCAATCTCATAGAAAAAAGTGATCCCAAAACATACTTGCCAGGAAACCCCAAAAGCAAGCAACACGGGATACTGTATATCAGGCAGAGGATGCCTGTAAAATCATGAGATTAATATACAAACGGATTAAATGTTAACAAGCACAAAAGTAAGTGTTTAGGTTTTAAGAAGACTGTTAAATTCACTATTTGCAGAAAACTTAATACGAATGTTAAGCCCGAAAAAATTGGCGCAATATTCGCTGAATTTTTTTTTAAGGCTTGAGAAAAGAATGTAACTTGCATGGTTTTTGCAACAAATATCGTTTTTTTGTCAAAAACCAACTTTTCTGTTTAAATTTTCCAACCTTTAAGAAACTTTCTGCGTCATTTACGTTTTATATGAAGTGGTTTGTCGTTGAAAGCATTTTCTCTTTCATTTTGCAGCATGCCGAACCAACGAATTTACGACCTTGTTCTTCAAATAGAACCAACTAAAAACCAGGAAATATCACGACCATGCGCCAGCTAAAAATTGCTCATAAGATTACAACCCGCGAGAGCCTCGCGCTGGATAAATACCTGAATGACATCGGCAAAATTGCCATGCTCACACCAGAAGAGGAAGTCAAACTCGCCCAACGCATCCGGGAAGGAGACCAAGATGCACTTGATTCGATGACGCGCGCCAACCTGCGTTTCGTCGTGTCGGTAGCTAAACAATATCAAAATCAGGGACTATCGCTGTCCGACCTGATCAACGAAGGCAACGTTGGCCTTATCAAAGCAGCCAAACGCTTCGATGAAACCAAAGGCTTTAAATTTATCTCGTACGCCGTCTGGTGGATTCGTCAAAGCATCCTTCAAGCCATCGTGGAAAATAGCCGGATTGTGCGGATGCCCCTTAATAAAGTAGGCTCCTATAATAAGGTAAATGACGCATACATTGCGTTTGTACAAGAATTCGAACGCGAACCCTCTGATGAGGAACTCGCCGACTTACTCGGTATCACACCACGGGAAGTACAAGTGATGCTGCGTGGCAACAATCGCCATGTATCCCTCGATGCCCCACTTTCAGGCAGTGAAGATGGTGATGCAACTATGCTGGATGTCATGATCCCTGAAGAATCAGGTGAACCAGACCTCAAATTGATGGCTGAATCACTGCGCGAAGAGGTTGCCTTGGGCCTCAATATCTTATCCCCGCGTGAAATGGAGGTGATTTCATCTTATTACGGATTGAATGGCTACCAAGCACTCACCCTGGATGAAATTGGTGAACTTTACGGGCTAACCCGCGAACGTGTGCGCCAGATCAAAGAGCGCGCATTGCGCCGGCTGCGCAAATCACATAGCAGCGAACTGAAAGCTTACTTGGGCTAAATAAAATAAATACTTAAAATATTAACGGATTGGTACACGCCAATCCGTTTTTTTATGCCCATTCTTTCGACCTTTGCGGCCATTCTTGCAATTTGCCCTTCATTGAAAATAATTTGCGCTTGAATCTGGTCATCGACATCGGGAATACACGGACTAAAATTGGCTTGTTTCAGGAAAACAAACTGCTGGAGCAAGCGATTTGGCAGGACTGGACGTTACAACAACTGTTGGACGAGGCGCACACCAAAGGAGTAACCCGCATTATCCTTTCCAGTGTCGCTCATCCGAACCCCGCATTGGTCGATGCACTTTCTAAACACTTTTTTTTCCTTGAACTCACACATGAAACTGCGCTGCCATTTCAAAACAGTTATCAAACACCTTTAACCCTGGGAAAAGATCGTCTTGCCGGAATTGCAGGCGCGCAAAACCTTTTTCCAAAAACCAATTGCCTGGTCATTGATTGTGGAACTTGTATTAAATACGACCTGATTACATCCAATGCGGTGTATTTGGGGGGCAATATCGCTCCAGGGGCTGCCATGCGTATCAAAGCAATGCATCATTTCACCGCTAGGCTTCCCGAAGTTGCCCAACACTGGCCCGATCAAATAATCGGATATAGCACAGAAACAGCGCTTCAAAATGGAGCCTTGTATGGTGCAGTTTTGGAAATTGAAGGTTTTTCGAGGTTATTCGACCAAAAATTAAGTCCTTTGCAGGTCTTACTAACAGGCGGAGATGCCAATTTCTTTTTTCCGCAACTTGCAATTGACAGCCTGATCGTATCAAATGACCTGACGATGATCGGTTTAAATAGTATTCTGAATTTTAATCAACACCCTTAATGGCCGGCAGGCCCAAACAAAAGATATACATGCGACTACTCATTTCCGCGTTGCTTTTATTTTTCTGCACAACGTTTTTGATCGCCCAACCCAAACAAAATTCTGCATATTCGCGATTTGGAATCGGCGATCTGCTCCCACAATATTTTGCCAATCAGGCCGGATGGGCTGGCCAAACTGCGGCCTTTCACGATCCCTATCACCTCAACCTATCAAACCCTGCATCCTTTGCACACCTAAAAACGACTACCCTCGAAACTGGGATGTATGCAACATATAGCCAGTATAGCTCAAAAGATGCTACCCTCAACAACTGGAGCGGCAACCTAGCCTATCTGGCACTCGGCTTTACGCTCAACAGTCCGATCAATGAAGTGCTTGATAAAGTTAAATCCCCTTGGCGTTATGGGATGGGTGTCTCTTTAACCCCTTATTCTTTGGTGGGTTACAAAACCGTTTCGAGCGACTCCATTGCCGATTTGGGCTTGGTAAACAACACATTCCAAGGCAATGGCGGTACGTATCGGTTGGCCTGGAACGGCGCTGCTAAATACAACAATACGTCTTTCGGACTAACTTTAGGATGGGCTTTTGGAAAATCACGCTATGAATCAATCAATGATTTTGATGCAGCTAATACCTATTCCTTTTTGAACAACAGCCGGAATGACCTGACCATTAAAGGTTTTGTGTATAATGTCGGGGTGCAGCACGATGTAATGCTGGAATATTTTGAAACGGACAAAACAACCCCCAAACGTTGGTTTACCCTCGGATTTACAGCGCATGGCAATACCAAAATGAAGGTCATTAATGAAGACTTGTTTGTACGCTCCCGAAACACCAGTGCTGGTGGTACTTTCGCCAGCCCGGATACGTTGATTAATTTTACCGGCGAAAATGCCCTGAACCAAAAAATGACTATGCCCGCAGCCTTTACGGTGGGTATTCAATATATTAATGCGGTTCGCTTTAAGGCTGGTTTGCAATTTGGGCTCGATATGTGGAAGAATTACGAAAATGAAGCCCGCCCTGAAACCATGCGCAATACATTATCGATTTCAGGCGGTATTGAATATACCCCCAACGCCATTTCATACAACCGGTACTTCAAACGGGTTCGGTATCGCGCTGGCGCGTTTTTGCGAGAAGACCCACGCTATATAGAAGGAAAATCATTTGAAAACATTGGAATTACCTTTGGATTAGGCTTTCCGATCACCCTGCCACGCCAACAAACTTCTTTTGTAAATGTGGCCTTCGAATTGGGCAGCAACGGCGGAGGAACTAGTATTGAAGAACAATATGCCAAAGTTACCCTCGGCTTCACCTTAAATGATAATACCTGGTTCTTTAAACGTCGTTTTGAGTAATCATTTCGGCAGGGTTATATCGCTTGATTCAATCCAACTATGAAGCATCCCCAATTATCGTTTTTTTTCCAACGAATCACGGATTGGCTGCGGAAGTGGTTGGTCCAATTGGTTCCTTGGATAAAAAAACACCCCATTCGGAGTGGGGTAATTTGTCTTGGATTGCTGATATGGCTATTTTGCCTGCCTTATCCCCTGTTTAACGCGCCTTTTTCGGTGGTGTTGGAAGACCATCACCACGAACTTTTAGGGGCAAAAATTGCACCAGACGGCCAATGGCGCTTTCCCGAGCCTGCATCGATCCCGGAAAAATACAGCACTTGCCTGGTTGCCTTTGAAGACAAACGCTTTTGGTGGCATCCCGGCATTGACCCAATCAGTATGCTGCGGTCACTCTGGCTGAATATTTCCCAAGGTAAAATCGTCAGTGGCGGCAGTACCATCACGATGCAAGTGATCCGTATGGCGCGTCAAAATCCGCCAAGGACGATTTGGGAAAAGAGCATGGAAGTATTGATGTCCACGCGCCTTGAATTGGGCTACAGCAAAAAAAGTATTTTGCGTTTGTATGCAGCACATGCCCCTTTTGGTGGAAATGTCGTTGGATTGGAAGCCGCAGCCTGGCGTTATTACGGCAAAAGACCCGAATTGTTGAGCTGGGCCGAAGCGGCAACCCTCGCAGTACTTCCCAACAGTCCTGCCCTGATTCACCCTGGACGTAACCGGCAAGTTTTATTGAATAAAAGAAACAACCTGCTGGATCGCATGCAGCGGCAAGGAAAAATCACCGCGTTGGCGTGTGATTTAGCAAAAGAAGAACCTTTGCCTGATCAACCACTGCCCTTGCCCATGCTTGCCCCGCATTTGTTAGAAAAATTGGCGCAACAAAAGGAGCAATCGGGCAAAAAACGGCTTAATAACCGCTTTTTTACCACCATTGACCGTGTGTTACAACAAAGGGTGGTTGATATTTTGGCAAGGCGACAGGAAGTGTACCGGGGTAATGATATTCATAATATGGCAGCCGTCGTAATGGATATCAAAACAGGTGCAGTACTTGCTTATGTAGGTAATGTGATGGGCGCAGGAAAAGAACACGGTGAATCGGTAGATATTCTGGCCGCTCCAAGGAGTACGGGCAGTATTTTAAAACCTTATTTGTACGCACTCTCGCTCGAAAGTGGGGATATTTTACCGGAAAGTTTATTACAAGATGTTCCTACCCAATTAGGCGCTTACAAACCAGAAAATTATTTTGAAACGTATGACGGTGCGGTACCTGCCAAACGTGCACTTATTCGGTCGCTCAATGTACCCTTTGTGCTTTTATTGCAGCACTATGGTTTGGAAAAGTTTCATTTTAATTTAAAAAGGCTGGGACTAAACACCCTCACGTTTCCACCGAGCCATTATGGCTTGTCGTTGATTTTAGGGGGGGCAGAGGCTAATTTGCTCGATGTTACCAACACCTACGCCTGTATGGCGCGTACCCTCGGCAATTTTTATACTCGAAATGGTCGGTACGATGCCTCCGATTTTCGACCGCCGGTTTTTTGGGCTGATCGGCCGCTGCCCAAACCCGCTCCATCCACTTCGTCCGATTTATTACAGGCTGGCGCAATCTGGTACACGTTTCAGGCCATGCAGCAGGTAGAACGCCCCAGCAGTTCGGGAGAATGGGAGTTGTTTGATGCCAGCCAACGCATTGCCTGGAAAACAGGCACCAGTCTTGGATTCAGGGATGCCTGGGCAGCGGGCGTCACGCCTGCTTATGCGGTCGGTGTTTGGGTAGGCAACGCCGATGGAGAAGGGCGACCTGGTTTGATTGGCGTGGAAAAAGCAGCGCCCGTGTTGTTTGAAATTTTTGAACAACTTCCGGGCAACCAAAACTGGTTTGATCCACCTTATGATGCCATGGAACAGGCCGCAGTTTGCCACCAAAGTGGGTACCGGGCAGGAAATTATTGCACCGCCGATACTGTTTGGATCCCTAAAAGCGGATTAAATGCGCCGGTTTGTCCTTATCACCAGTTGCTACACCTCGATGCAAGCAGACAGTTTCAAGTTTCGAGCGATTGCGAACTGGCCTCCAATATGCAACATGTGCCCTGGTTTGTATTGCCCCCAATGGAAGAGTTTTATTTTAAAAGTAAAAATCCATCCTATTTAAGCCCCCCACCCTTCCGAGCCGATTGTATTGCTTCTTCGGCAAGTTCAGAGCACAATCCGATGCAATTTATTTATCCAAAATTCAATACCAAAATTTATGTCCCCATTGACCTCGATGGGAAGCGCGGGAGCACCGTTTTTAAAGCGACCCACCGCAAAGCAGAAACCCTTATTTATTGGCACCTGGATGGCACTTATCTTGGCAGCACGCAGGCTTTTCACGAAATGTCGTTACAACCTGCCATTGGAAAACACCTGCTTACTTTGGTAGATAAAGACGGCTACCGACTGGAACAGGCTTTTGAAATTATTGGAAAAAACTAGGCTTGTTATGTAAAAAATAGCCTGATCAAAAAATCGACTTTTTGACCAGGCTATGCGCCAATACCAGACTGGTTGCGGATTAATATTTGGTCAATTTTTTGATCGCACGGCCGTATTCGGTATCCAACTCGTAATAATAGATTCCAGGTCCCCACAATTTTTCCGCACTTAGGTTAATGGTTTGATAACCAGCCTCGTATGTTTTCGTTTCCTGATAAACGGTTCTGCCTGTTTGATCCTGAATGCGCAGTTGTACCACGCCTTTTTCCGGCAATCTAAAACCAATCATGGTTTGCGCTGAAAATGGATTCGGCACATTCTGGAAGAGTTCCAATGTTTTATCCGAACTAGCACGATTTGTGAAATGTAATACCGGGCGCAATAGGGCTTCTGAGGCGGAATAAGCTTCAGCGGTGGTGATTCGGTCGGAGAAACGCAACTGATCACGCAGTTTTCCGGCTCTTTTAGCCTCAAAATACAAATCTAATGCGGGGCTACCTGTTTCAAAAGAAGCGGTGAGTAATTGCGGGAATAAGCCAACATGCGCTTGTACATTTGGAGATTCAGATCGCAGTTCCAACAATTCCAAATCGTCATATTCTAGGGAAAACTGGTATCCAGCCAAATTGTCAAGCGCCTGCAGGTGTACGACAAACCGTTCTCCTGCCTCAAAATCCCGTTCTGCAACTTCAAAAACGGCCAGACCAGATGTCCGGTCATCTGCTATATTCAGGCTATCTGTTTGAGCACTGGTGTTGACATCGCCCACTTTAATGGCCATAAAATCAAAGCCCGTTTGAGATGCCAATGCAATGGATTCAGGAAAAGCAACCTGAAATGGGTTAAAAGGGTTTAAAAAAGTATGCGATACCGGTACAAACCGCCAGGAAGTATTGTTTGGAAATTCGGTATAAAGACCCAAAATCAATTTTCGCGCCTCTACAATGTCAAAATTGGTAATTGAGTTACTCCGGTTTACATCTGCCGCAATCATTTTATAAGGCGAATTCAGCGGTTGAATATTCAGTACATGCTTTGAAATTTGCAAAAGATCGAAGGTAGACACCCCGTTTTGCGGATTTTCATCTTTAGTTGGGAATACCACGGAGTTATAAGGAATCGGGTAAGGCGACAAATCAATGCTGTAATTTCCGAGTGTATCAGTATAGGTCGCATTAAATAAATTGTAAGGCAGGTT